>NZ_JAFAVV010000696.1 GCF_019242285.1 Bradyrhizobium sp. | reverse complement strand
AGAACGATCTATACCGATCCGCGCTTCTGGAAGATCGCTCCCTTATCCGCCACTTGCGTCGGATCGGCTTGGGCACTGCAGGGGTTATGGGCTTCGCCCTGGATGGCTGACGTCGCCGGGTTGGACAGGGCGGGAATCATCACCGATCTTTTTGTGATGGCAATGTCCCTTAGCATGGGCGCTTGGCTCCTGGGCATCGTTGCCGATCGCCTCCGCCGAAAGGGCATTCGGACTGAGCAGATGCTGGCGGTCGTCGGGCTGGCACTGGTCGCGGCCGAGTCCATGTTGGTCCTTCGGGTGCCGGTGCCGGCAATTCTGCCATGGTCCGTCGTTGCGTTGGTCGGGGCGGGCGTCGTTCTCAGCTTTGCGATCACTGCCGAATACTTTCCGCCAGAACTCGCAGGCCGAGCCAACGGTGCCCTGAACATGCTGCATTTCGCAGGGGCATTCCTGGTTCAGTACGGCATCGGGCTGGTTCTGGAGCAGTGGCCGCATCCAGGCGGGCACTATCCGGCGGATGCCTACCAGAAGGCCTTTGGTATGGCGATTGCGTTGCAAGTGCTGGCTTTGGCATGGATTGTGTTGCCGAGGCGCCAAATCCTGGTCAGACGGTTCGGTTCATTTCGCCAGGCAGGCGCGGGGCGGGCGCATTTGGGAGAGGAGTTCTTCATCTCGGCTGATCAATCCTTCTCGAGAGCCATATTGGACGGTGGGCGCGAGTGGTGAAATTGCCGTCGCCGAGGGATGAACTGTACGATTGCGTAGTCTGATCGGATGCATTCTCGGTTTCAGATTCGCGAGGCGGTTTCGGCTTGTCGCGCTTTGCGCAGCAAATCGTCGCGCGCGATACCTGGCCGAAGTTTGGCAGCCGCTTCGCGAGCATCCCTTGCGAAGATACAAAGCCAGTCTTTGAGGGATAAGGCTTGCTTGGAGCGGCGCCGCCTTTTCATGAAGTTGCTCCTTTCCATTCCGAGGAAGGCGGGAGCGCAACTGCGTTCTCATCCCCGTTAGGGGCGAATGCTGTGACAACTGAAATCGTCATGTATCTTGTCCAGAAAAGCGAGTCCTAAATCAGTTATTCCGAGGCGGAACGAAAAGAAGCTTCCTCAACAACCTGCCGATGGACTGATCGCGGCGACGACGATGCACGCCGCGCAAATCCCACAGCCTATCACCAGTTCAATCCTATCGGCATCGACCTCGGCCCTAATCTCTCGGTCACGGGCTCGCTGGCGACGATCCTGGTTGATTGCGCTGCTTCGGGAGGGAGAGAATGTCGGCGCGCTCCCTTCCTGCGACTCGGCTTCTTCGTGATGCCACCGGCCTTACTGCTGACGCCGCTGGCGTTGTCGCCAGCGGCTCCATAAGGGTTGAGCGATGACTCACGTGCGGGGAGGCCGGATCTATTCAAGCCATATCAGCTTGCTTGTGCGCGATCCTTGGAAAGCATTTTCCGAGCATTAGATTCGGATGCAAAGACTCGTAAGCGTATCGCGGTGCTCGTCGCCAGTACGGGGCCGCCGATTTTCGAAGCGCCAGACGACCCCGCCGTCGGCGATGGCCGACTCCAACAAGTTGGAAATGGCGCTGTCATACCTCGGTGAGAATGGGCGTGATGCGATCTGGTCAAACGCGCTTGGTCAGCCTTCAGCGGCTTAGCAGTTACAGCAAGCAGGTAGGCCACAATCTAGGTGCCCTCGAACTCCCTCTAAGCTCCGTCATGCCTTGCGGCTGACCGTAAACGAGCTGCTTGCAAATATTTGAAAGATAAAGCAAAAACGGCCGACGACCAGAGACAGAGCGGCTATCATGGAACCCATTCATCAGGACGTGCTCGCAATGGCTTCTGCGCCCGAGTTTCTGTGGGGCGGAGGAACCATGGGCCGCCTGATGAGAGAGCACAACTGGTCCTCCACGCCATTGGGTTCGGTCTCTCAGTGGCCACAAAGTTTGCGCGCGGCGGTTAGCATCTGTCTCGGCACCAATTTCCCGATTGCGATCTACTGGGGCAGGGAACTTGCGCTCCTCTACAACGATGCCTGGAGCCCTATTCCGGGCGAAAAGCATCCATGGGCCCTCGGTCGGCCGGGACGGGATGTGTGGCCTGAGATATGGAACGAGATCGGGCCGCTATACGAGAAGGTGCAGACTACTGGCGAAGGCGTTTGGCAGGAGGACCAACTCCTGCCCATGCGCCGCTATGGCTACACCGAAGAGTGCTATTTCAATTTCACGTTCAGTCCGATCCGTGGCGAGCACGGGCGCGTCGAAGGCATTTTCAACGCGGTGGTGGAGACCACCTTTCGCGTGATCGGCGAGCGCCGCGAGCGCACGCTTCGGGAACTTGCCGAGCGTCTGTCTCTGGCGCGTTCGGAAGCAGAAGTCTTCAACGTTGCGGTCGAGATGTTTGCCGCAAAATCGGCCGATGTGCCCTTCGCACTGCTCTATCGGCTCGATGAAGCCGGCGAGCACGCCGAGCGGGTAGGACTCGCCGGTCTGCCGGCCGATGGCCCTGCCAGTCCCTCCCGTATGGACGTCGCCGGTGCGGCCTGGCCTTTGTCGGTGGCTTGCGCCAACCATACCGAAATCGTGAACGATCTCTCCACGCGCTTTCCAAGCCCGTTGCCGGGTGGCCCTTGGCCGGAGGCCACTGAGCGCGCCCTTGTCTTGCCCATAGCCGCTCCGATGGGCGATCGGCTCGTTTCAGGCATCCTTATTGCCGGAGTAAGTCCGCGACGAGCGCTGGATGACGACTATCGCGCCTTCGTCGAGCGCGCCGCGGCGCACATGGCGACTGCACTCGTCAACGTCCGTGCCTACGAGCAGGAACGAAAGCGCGCCGAGGCGCTGGCCGAAATCGACCGCGTCAAGACCGCGTTTTTCTCAAACGTCAGTCACGAGTTTCGCACTCCATTGACCCTGATGTTGGGGCCGCTCGAAGAAGCGCTGGCGGCTCGCGACGTGTCGGCGCCGGTCCGCGCGCAGCTCGAGCTTGCCCAGCGGAACGCGGGAAGGCTACTTCGTCTGGTCAATAGTCTGCTGGACTTTTCGCGCATCGAAGCGGGCCGGGTCAACGCCCGCTATCAGGCGACCGACCTCGCGGCATTCAGCGCCGATATCGCCTCCAGTTTCCGCTCTGCCGTCGAAAAGGCCGGGTTGGAGTTGCGGCTCGATTGTTCTCCACTCGCGCAGGTGGTCTATGTCGACCGTGAGATGTGGGAAAAGATTTTGCTCAATCTTCTTTCCAACGCTTTCAAGTTTACTTTCGATGGCGCCATCGAGGTGACGGTCCGAGGCAGCGCGGATGGACGCGGCGCGGAAATACGGGTGCGAGACAGTGGCATCGGCATTCCGGCGGACGAGCTCCCGAAACTGTTCGAGCGCTTTCATCGGGTGGAAGGCGCGCAAGGGAGGAGCTATGAAGGTTCCGGTATCGGGCTGGCCCTGGTGCAGGATCTTGTCAAGCTTCACGGAGGCACGATTGCCGTAACGAGTGATCCGGGTCGGGGTACGACTTTCCAGATCGATATTCCCTTCGGCAGCGCCCACTTGCCGTCGGACCTGTTGGATGTCTCGTCCGATGGCGCTTCGGCGGCCGTCATGCGCGCGAGAGAATTCGCCGATGAAGCGATGCGCTGGTTGCCCGAACCGGTTCGGTTGCCGCTTCCGGACGATGTCTTGGCTGAAGCATCGAGCGGTGAGGCCGGTCGAGCGATCCGGCGCGGAAAGAGCATCGTGGTCGCAGACGACAATGCGGACATGCGGAGCTACCTGCAGCGTCTGCTTGAATCCGAAGGTTATTCAGTCAGGACGGCGGCCGACGGCGAGGCGGCATTGCTGGCCGTGCGACAAGCCCGCCCGGATCTGGTGCTGAGCGACATCATGATGCCGAAGCTGGATGGTTTCGGGCTTCTTCGCGGGCTGAGAGGCGATCGGGCACTTACCGATTTGCCTGTCTTGTTGCTCTCTGCCCGAGCGGGCAGCGAAGCGCAGGTCGAAGGTTTGGAGGCCGGAGCCGACGATTATCTGGCTAAGCCCTTCGCCGCTCGAGAGTTGCTGGCGCGAGTCAATGCGAACATTCACATGGCGCAGATCCGGCGTGAATTGAGTGCGGCGGTGCGCGAAAGCGAAGCACGCTTCCGCAGTATGGCCGATAACGCACCCGTCATGATGTGGGTGGCGGACGAGACGTCGTCGATCATCTACCTGAACCGGTTGTGGCAACAATTCACCGGTACCGGTGAGACCGACTCGCTTGGACACGGCTGGCTCGAAGCCGTTCATGGCGACGACAAAGATGCGACGCAGGCAGTTTTCACTGGCTTGCAGTCGGCGCAGGGGCCGAGCCGCGTCGAATATCGTCTACGAAGGCATGACGGTTGCTACCGCTGGGTTCTCAATGTCACGGTACCGCGCTTCTCGGAAGATGGCCGTTTGCTCGGCTTCATCGGCTCGGTGCTGGACATCGATGAGCGGAAGGAAGCCGAATTGGCCTTAAAGGCGCAGGCGGAAGTTCTTCAAAATCTCAATTCCGCGGCCGCCGCGGTCGCGGGTGATCTTGATCTCGAAAGGGTGGTCCAAACCGTCACCGACGCTGGCGTGGCACTCGCCGGCGCCGAGTTCGGCGCATTTTTCTACAACGTGCTGAGCGAGGCCGGGGAAAGCTATCTTTTGTACACCTTGTCGGGCGTTCCCCGATCGGCGTTCGAAAAATTCCCGATGCCGCGAAACACCGCTGTGTTCGGTCCCACCTTCGACGGCACTGCCGTCGTTCGGTCCGACGATATCACCAAAGACCCACGCTATGGGCACTCCGCCCCCCATCATGGCATGCCGAAGGGACATCTTCCCGTCTGCAGCTATCTTGCGGTTCCGGTTCGCTCGCGCACGAACGACGTTATCGGAGGTCTTTTTTTTGGTCATTCGAAACCGGCCATGTTCTCGAAACTCGCTGAAGAGGGGGTGGTAGGCCTCGCGGCGCAGGCGGCGGTCGCCATGGACAATGCGCGCCTCTTCCAGGAACGCGCGCGCGCCCGGGAGCAGCTTGAGTCCTTGAATGCGCAACTCGAGCAGCGCGTGCTGCAAGAGGTCGCCCAGCGCACGAAAGCGGAAGATGCCTTGCGCCAGGCTCAGAAGATGGAGGCGGTAGGTCAGCTCACCGGCGGCATCGCCCATGATTTCAACAATCTCTTGACCATCATCGTCGGCGGCTTGGATACCATTCGCCGGGCGAAACCAGAGGACCACGTCCGAATCAAGCGCTCCGCTGATATGGCATTGCAAGGGGCGCAACGCGCGGCCAATCTCACCGGCCGGCTGTTGGCCTTTTCCCGTCGTCAGCCGCTCGCGCCGAAGCCTTTGGACCTCAACGGTCTCGTCCGCGATATGACCGAGCTTCTTCACCGGACCCTTGGTGAACAGATCGAGCTCGAAGGCGTCCTCGCGCCGAGGCTGTGGACAATCGAAGCCGACGCCAACCAGCTCGAGAGCGCCATAATCAATCTTGCTGTGAACGCCCGCGATGCCATGCCTGATGGTGGAAAGCTTACCATCGAGACTGCCAACACATTTCTCGATGACCGATACGTCGAGACGCAAGCCGAAGTGGTGCCAGGTCAATATGTGGTGATTGCTGTAAGCGATACCGGGTTGGGAATCGCCAAAGACGTGATGGACCGAGTCTTCGAACCCTTTTACACCACCAAGGAGGTGGGCCGTGGCACCGGCTTGGGTCTCAGCATGGTCTATGGTTTCGTGAAGCAATCTGGCGGGCACGTAACCCTTTATAGCGAAGTAGGCGAGGGCACCACGGTCAAGCTTTATTTTCCGCGCCATCACGGGAGCGGGCCGATCGAGGAAACCTCAGAGCCCGAAGCACCAAGCGCTAGCGCGGGCGAAGTGATACTCGTGGTGGAGGACAACGATGACGTCCGGGCCTATAGCGTTATGATTCTAACGGAAATGGGCTATCAGGTCTTGGAGGCCGATGCCGCCGATGGCGCAATCGTGATGCTCGAAGGAGCCCAGCGCATCGATCTTTTGTTCACGGACGTCGTGCTGCCTGGCCGAAGCGGTAAAGTGCTGGCCAATGAAGCGCGCCGCATTCGCCCGGGCTTGAAAGTTTTGTTTACCACCGGCTATTCGAGAAATGCCATAGTACATCATGGACGCGTCGATCCCGGTGTCGAACTTTTATCCAAGCCGTTCACGTTCGAGCAACTTGCCGCGAGGGTCAGGGACTTGCTCGATCAGCGATAAAAGTTTCTTACGGTTTTCGGGTTCACAATCCACGGAGAAACGACCGGTTTGGCTGCGCCAGACGCGTTAGTTGGCGGCAATCAGTTTCAGCACCTCAGCGAGGTTTGCAGAATTGAAGGGCTTCGTCAGCACGGGGCAATCGACAAACCTTGCATCGAGTCCCGTAGGACCGTACCCGCTTGCAAATGCGAATGGCACGCCGCGGTCGGACAGGATGTCGGCGACCGGATATGACATCCGGCCATCGAGATTCACGTCCAATATGGCATAGTCCGCGGCGGCCGTGCGCGCCAGCTCCAGGGCTTGCGATAACCGCATCGCCGTGCCCACGACTTCGTGTCCAAGTTCGATCAGCATATCCTCGATCAAGAGGGCGATCGTCATTTCATCCTCGATGACAATCACGCGGAGTGATTTTCCCATCGTTCAGTCGACCTCATCCAGTCCTAACGGAGCGTCTATTTCACAGAAAAGTCCTTCCGGTCGGAAGTCCAAACGAACTTTGCCGCCCATTTCCGTGGCAAGGCCGCGCTCGATCAGTCGGGAGCCAAAGCCGCGACGAGCCGGCGCGGAACGCGAGGGCTGGAGGACTCCTTCCATAGGAAGTTCAATCTTTGCTCCTCAGAGTCAACCGCCTGAACAGTCCAGGTCACGGACACCCTGCTTGCCAAAGTACATGTTCAAGCGAGACGCCCACACCACGCTCGCCGGTAAGAAGATCGTTGGCCGAGCCAGGGCGCCCAAGCGCTCGGCGAAGGCTTGCTGGGCCCGGCCCTCCGGATCCAGGTCGCGGAAAGTGGGCTGCCATGGCCTGGATCATCGCAAGCGTATTCTTCACCCGGTGATTAAGCTCATGGACGGCTAGGCGCAGATGCTCTTCTACCTGTCTTCGTTTGGTTACATCGCTTGCCGCGCCAAACCAGCCGGTGGCCGCGCCGCGCGGGTCCAGCAACGGCACCGCGAGAGACCGTCCAGCCGACCGACCCGTCAGCCCGGCGTACGCGATGTTCCACCTGGAATGGCGACTTGGTGTCGATCGCATGAGCGATAGCGGCCAGATTTCTTGCTGGTCTTCCGGAAGAAGATAGGCGTCAATCCAAGCTACGCGCGGCGAATGGGTATCTGCTAGTAAGCCTCGCCCTTCGAGCGGGCGCATTTCAATCCAGTCAGCGCAATTCGAAGACTTTCAAGCTGAATGCGAGGGTTCGATTCCCTGGAAGCGGCACCGGCTGCATGAGCCGATAGGGACGGCCGAAGATCGCGGGCGACCGGAGCCGGCGGCGCCGACGCGCATAGGGTTGCTCAGATCGTGGAGAACGCAAGCAGGCCGCGTTTGCAGGCGGCGCTGTAATCTTCTGGTCAGGATTTTCCTAAATTTTAGCCTTGCCATTGTGTGTGGTCGGTCTACATTTGCGATGTTGGCGTGTAGTCGCCACCTAAGCGAATTCTTGCCCCGCCCGTTTTCCCCAGACGGGCGGGGATTTTTCTTCGGCGCTTCAGCTTTGATGTTTCCTCTAGCCGTTTTAGCCGGCTTATTTTATGCCGCAGAGCAGAATTCGTCGACGATCAAATGTGCAATGCGACCGCGGTCTATCTTCTTGTTGCGAGGATCCTCACAGCCGTTTGGGTGGGTGTAGGTGGTCGTAAGCCTGCGATAGCATTCACTTGCTACTTGGGCGGCCGGTAACCAAAAAAAACGTACCGCTCAGAGCGTGAGCGGGTGACATTCGTCAGAAGATCCGCGGGGCCACTTTGGCGACGATGCGCAATTTTCGCCGACTCAAATCATCAGGCACTCTCAACTCAAGCGGCCTTGGCATCAGCAGCATTCGGTGCGGCATAGGCCGAGATTAGAAAATCTGATGCGTCAGCCGCCTTCCACAACTCTAAATCGCGTCTCGCCTCTCGGTCGGCTGCAATATGGACGGGAGGGCAGCGGATCGCATAAAACCAGCGCAGAAGTCGTTAACCTGCGCTGGTGATTTCCCGTTATACGATAGCATGGAGCTGATAGCTCTGCCGATCAATGCCACATGTGCTCGAGATGTTGGAGTGTGGACGTAAACGCGTTTCCGCTGTTGTGGATATCGTTCCCCAATGCGGTGAGAGCGGTGTTGGCTCCAGCCGAGTCGCCGCTTTGCAGTGCTTGGAGGAGCGAAACTAGGTCGGCCCCGAGACTGTGACCGCCGTGATCGCCGCTCGATGGAGGCGTACCACCGTCGGTCGGGGGCGAACCGGCCGGCGGAGGCGAGCCTGCCGGAGGCGAGCCTGCCGGCGGCGAGCCGGCTGGAGGAGAGCCGGCTGGGGGGGTCGCCTGAGTGCCGCCCGTTCCGTTGGCGATATTCGGAGTGGCGGTCACTGGGATGGTGCCATGCGCAACGCCGTGGACCGATGTTGCAGTCGAGACCGTCGTCGCGGTGCCGACATAGGTGCCGCCGCCCACGGGGATGTTGTTGCCCGACACGTCCATGGCGTCGGCGGCGAAGCCCTGGCCTGCGGCTGCGATCTGCGCCTTGTCCGCGGCCAGCGCAGCGCCGGTATCGCCGTTCAGGATGCCCGTCAGCCCATGAACCGCCGC
>NZ_JAFAVV010000664.1 GCF_019242285.1 Bradyrhizobium sp. | reverse complement strand
CGCATCCGGCGCGATCCGCAGTTTCGCCAGCCGCAGCTCGTCGTCGATCAGCTTGGCGAGATCGCGCTCGCCGTCCGGATAGCAGCCGATCGCGACCGCGGTCTTGGCGCGCTCGCACGCCTTGCGCAGCAGATGATCCGGCCTGAGGTCGCCGGCCTCGATCACGATGCGGCAGTCCTTCACCGGCGTGTCCGCCAGCGTCTCGACGCCCGAGGCAAAGCTGCGCGAACCGGTCCGGACCCGGATCGCCCGCCGGCCGCCGAACAGCGGCACCGTCAAGGCCTCGTCGACCAGCCTGGACGGCTCGGCGGCGAGTTCGTCGCCGTCGAGCCTGACCAGCGAGAAGGGATCGGTCGGATCGTCGACTGCGGAGGCCAGCAATGCATCGGCGCGCTCGCGGACCAGGCCGGCATCCGGGCCATAGAGCAGGATGATGGGACGCCCTGGATCTGGCCGGGCTAGAAAAGCGTCGACGTCCCTGCCGCGCAGCGCGACCAAAAATCAGGTCCCGGTCGCGAAATAGGCGGCCAGCCGGGTCTGGATGTTCTCGGCGATCTCCTGCGCTGCGCGATCCTCGGCGTCGCGGAAGGCGCGCTGCCGCGCGAAACGCTGATAGGAGCCCGGCATGTCGTAGGACGCGCGCGAGAAGGTCGTTCCGGTCATGACCGACTTGTCGGTGGCGAGTTCGACCAGATTGTACTGTGCGTCGATTCCGACATTTTCGGTGGTCGGCAATCCCGTGGCCTGGGAGACGATCAGCGACGAGCGGTTGGTCGTGAACTTCAGCACCAGCTTGTGGGTCGGCGCGGTGCCGGTCGCGTTGCCATAAAGCTTGAACGCCAGCGCGTTGCGAATCTCCACCCCGATCCGGGCTTCGGGCGAAGCGTTCGGCTTGTCGACGGGCGGAAGCTCCACGGCCATCAGCTTGTCGCGCAGCGCCGGCGAGCCATCGGCGTGCTCGGCATACATCGGCTGAAAGCAGCCGTTTGTCTGTGATGCTAGGGCGACCACCGAGAACAGCCGGACAACGATGCCAAGGCTCGCAAACTTCGGGCTAGCCAACGACATTCACGATCCTCATGGGAACCACGATCACCTTGCGAACGGCCTTGCCGCCCAGCGCCTGCTTTACCGCATCGAGCGCCAGAACGGCAGTCTCTATTTCCGGATTTTCGGCCGCCCGTGGCACCGTAACATCACCCCGCTTCTTGCCGTTCACCTGGACCACCAGGGTGACGCTATCCTCAACCAGCAAATCGCGTTCGATTTGCGGCCAGTCGGCCTCCGATACCAGCCCGGATTGTCCCAGGACCTGCCAGCACTCCTCCGCCAGATGCGGCATCATCGGGGCAATGAGTTGGACCAGGATCAGCGCAGCCTCCCGCACCGCCCAGACCAGATCCGGTACCAAGTTCGGTGCGAGATCGGCCGCTGGCCGACCGCCCTTCGCCAGCGTGTCGGCCAATGCGTTGGTGAACTCGCGGATATGGGCGAGGCAGACGTTGAAATGCAATCGCTCGATGCCGCCGGACACCTTGTCGAGCGCGCTATGCGCCGCCTTGCGCAGGGCGGTTGCTTCCGGCCCGAAATCGGCCGGCCGGGTGGCGGGCGCGGCCTTGGCGATGTCCGCCGCTTCGTTGACCACGCGCCATAGCCGCTGCACGAAGCGCGAGGCGCCCTGCACCCGCTCGTCGCTCCAGATCACGTCGCGGTCGGGCGGCGAGTCCGACAGCATGAACCAGCGCGCGACGTCGGCGCCATAGGTCGCGATGATGTCGTCGGGATCGACCGTGTTCTTCTTCGACTTCGACATCTTCTCGATCGAGCCGATCGTGACCTCCTCACCGGTCGCCGTCAGCACCGCGCGCCGGCCATTGCTGCCGGTCTCGACCGTGACCTCCGCGGGTGTGACGTAAGAGCCATCGGCCTTCTGGTAGGTCTCGTGCACCACCATGCCTTGCGTGAACATGCCGGCGAACGGCTCCTCCATCGCGATGTGGCCGGTGGCCTTCATGGCGCGGACGAAGAAGCGGCTGTAGAGCAGATGCAGGATCGCGTGCTCGACGCCGCCGATATACTGGTCGACCGGCATCATCCGGTCGACCACCGGGCGCGTGGTCGGCGCCTGCGCGTTCCAGGGGTCGGTGAAGCGGGCGAAATACCAGGACGAGTCGACGAAGGTGTCCATGGTGTCGGTTTCGCGCTGGGCCTTGCCGGCACATTTCGGGCAGGCGACGTGCTTCCAGGTCGGATGATGATCGAGCGCGTTGCCGGGCCTGTCGAAGGTGGCGTCCTCCGGCAGCGTCACCGGCAGTTGCGTGTCGGGCGCCGGCACCACGCCGCATTTCTCGCAATGGATCACGGGGATCGGGCAGCCCCAATAGCGCTGGCGCGAGATGCCCCAGTCGCGCAGGCGGAAGTTGACTTGGCGCTGAGCCACGGGCGCATTGCCACGCACCTCCGTCTCCAGGCGTTTTGCGACCTCTTCCTTGGCCTGCTCGATGGTCATGCCGTCGAGGAAGCGCGAGTTGATCATGCGGCCGTCGCCGTCATAGGCGACGTCCGTGATGACGAAGGTCTTGGGGTCCTGGCCCTCCGGGCAGACCACCGGCGTGTTGCCGAGGCCGTATTTGTTGACGAAGTCGAGGTCGCGCTGGTCATGCGCGGGGCAGCCGAAGATGGCGCCGGTGCCGTATTCCATCAGCACGAAGTTCGCGACATAGACCGGCAGCCTCCACGACGGATCGAACGGGTGGATGGCGCGGATGCCGGTGTCAAAACCCTGCTTCTCGGCGGTGTCGATGGCTTCCTGCGCGGTGCCGATCCGTTTGATCTCGGTGATGAACGCGGCGAGATCAGGATTTTTCGCGGCCGCGGCAAGCGCCAGCGGGTGATCGGCCGCGATCGCCATGAACTTGGCGCCGAACAAGGTGTCGTGCCGCGTGGTGAAGATCTTCAGCTCGGTCTCGCCGGCGGGCGCTGTCGCAGGGTCCAGCGCGAAGCGGACCAGGAGACCCTCGGAGCGGCCGATCCAGTTGCGCTGCATCAGCCGCACCTTGTCCGGCCAGCGGTCGAGCGTGTCGAGCGCGTCCAGCAGCTCCTGCGAATATTTCGTGATCTTGAACACCCACTGGTTCATCTCGCGCTGCTCGACCACGGCGCCCGAGCGCCAGCCGCGGCCGTCGATCACCTGCTCATTGGCGAGCACGGTCATGTCGACCGGATCCCAGTTCACCTTGCGGCTCTCGCGCTCGACCAGGCCGGCGCGCAAGAAGTCCAGGAACAGCTTCTGCTGGTGCCTGTAATAAGAAGGGTCGCAGGTCGCGAATTCGCGTGACCAGTCCAGCGACAGCCCGATCGAGCGGAGCTGCTTCTTCATCGCGGCGATGTTGTCGTAGGTCCAGGCCTTCGGCGCCACCTTGCGCTCGATCGCGGCGTTCTCCGCCGGCAGGCCGAAGGCGTCCCAGCCCATCGGATGCAGCACGTTGAAACCCTTGGCGCGCATGTAGCGCGCCAGCACGTCGCCGAGCGTGTAGTTCCGGACGTGACCGATATGGATGCGCCCGGACGGATAGGGGAACATCTCCAGCACGTAATATTTCGGCCGCGGATCGTCGTTCCTGGCCGAAAAGATCGCCTTTTCGTCCCACTCGCGCTGCCAGCGAGGCTCGGCGTCGCGGGCGTTGTAACGTTCGGAGGTCATGTGCTTGGGCTTTTTTTGGGGGCCGTTGCGGCCGTCGCAAAGAGGGGCGGAATAGGCCACAGAAGCGGCGGTGGGGTCAACGGGTTGAAGCGGCTCTCGGCGGTCGTCGCCCGACTTGATCGGGCGACCCAGTACGCCGCGGCCCATCGGATCGATCACTGACGTCTCTGGAATGCTGGATGCCCCGGTCAAGCCGGGGCATGACAGTGGAGAGGATGCACGTCCGCGTTCTCGCGACGGGATTCCGTCCGAGTTTTGCGAAGGCTCACCCTCCGAAATTGTGAGAGGGCGCAGGGAATGCCGGGTGGTTCAGCCTCACCCATGGCCCGCCTGCAACAAGAAACGCAGGCGGCAGTCACCACAGGTTCAGCCGAAATCACCGGCATTCCCTGCGCGATGGTGTTAACGCTTATGCCGTGCTCTTCCCGGGGACCGGGCTTTCTTGCCCCCGTCACCCTGCGGCTCATCTTCCGCAGAGCTTAGCGCCAGCGTCGGGGCGCCGGAACCACACGTTTTCGCCGTCCGCAACCACGCCAGTCGTCGGCTGACGCGCCACGTCCATCGCATCCCGCTTCCGACGTCCGTGACGACGCGTTCGCCCCTCTCGTGGAGGCGGGACGGGCATAAGATACCACCGATTCCTGTTTCGGGAAAAGAGAAATATTTTAGCGCGGCGATCTGGACAGCGCGGTCGACTCGAAGGGGCTGGTAAAGCTGGTGTTTCGGCGCAAGGCGGAAAGCGGGCTGGTTGGCGCTCGCGCGCAGCAGCTTGAAAGCGGCGAAGCCGCGAGCTGACAATTCGATCAGCCGATTTCATAATTCGACGAGCCGGCTCCGGCGCAGCCTGCCATGGTTCGCGAAGGGTAGATCATTAGCGGGGCGCCATGGGCATGTCAGAGATTGGGAGTTCATCGGCGACAATCAAATCCAGCGATATCCCTGGCCATCGGCTGGCCGTCGCCACGAATCGGCGAGACGGCATTGTCGTTCTCGTGTTGGTGCTCGCGCCCATCGGACTGGCGATCTCCCTCGTCGTCGCTGGTCTCGCCGCGGTCGCCGGCTGGCAGATGCTCCGCGGCGTGCCCGTGGCGCTGCCATCGAGGGCGAGCCTTCAGTTCTATGGACTACTGGCTTACGCGGCCGGCAGTTGGATCGATGTTGCCGTGGCGTGGCTCTGGTCGTCGCGCCGAAGTTGGCGAGGGGACATCTTCCTCTTCCGCAGGCTGAGCTGGTCGGCGCTGGCAACGAGCATCGTGGCTTTCCTGCTCGCGGTGTATGGCGCGCCCGCGATGCTGCATGGGCTGTCTCACCTGACCGGCGGCCCTGGCTCGGGCGTTCGGATCAATTTCCATGATGCGCAATCGGTTGCGGTCTATCTCCTGCTCTTCGTTGTCACGACGCCGCTGAGCGAGGAAATTCTCTATCGCGGATTGCTGGTCGCGTGGTTTCGCCGGCTCGGCTGGCGCGACTCTGCGATCTGCCTCGCAGGCAGTTTGATCTTCGGAGCCAACCACGTCCTGCCGCTCGGCTTTGCTTTCGGCGCCGTCATGGTCGTGTTCGGCGGCTTGCTGTTCACGATGCGTCTGCGCTACGACTCCCTCGCTCCGGCGTGGCTGGTGCATCTTCTCTTCAACGCGCAACCGTTTCTGCTTCTTCCGCTGACCACGTGGCTCCCGCCGGCGTGGCATCCGGGAAGTCTCTCTTGAGGAGAGGCCGTGAAACTACCGGCCTGTTCTGGGGTCCTTCCGGGTCCCGCACGATCATTTCGGCGAATGGGTGATTATGATTCGGTGGTGCTGCTTTGCACCATGACGGCGCGAAGCACGAGGCAATGTCCGCTGCTGTTTTGGCGTGGCGGAAGGCGGACATCACCTCGGGCGCAGCGCAATTTTGCCGATACGAATTCCTCCGTTCAAATACTGAGCTTGCGCTTCAATTGCGGTGCGCATTTTACGCAAGATTTGCGAAAATCGGTGCCGATGTACCAAGATTGACGGAAGAACCGCGCTAATTTGTAACGAGCAAATTACTTTCCGGCGTCATCGCCGTCGCGCGATCGCCGTGGCCGAATCCGGATTGAGGCGCGGTTAAGACTTCGGTGGGAAGGTTGCGCAACGTGAGACCTCAGCCTACCACCCGGGATCATTTCAAACCGTGACTGGCGCGACGTTCGACGAGCTTGATTTCGAGTACGCGACGACGATCGCGGAAAGAGCCTTGGCGCAAATGGCGAAACAGCGTGTTCCGCCGACCCCCAACAATTTTCATCTCTGGTTCAAATATTCGCTCGGCGCATCCTCCGACCTCAAGCGCACGATCGATATTCTGATCAGCAACAAGCGCAAGTTCGACGCGGCAACCAATCAGGACCTGTTTGCGACCTATATCGGCTCGCAAGGTACGGAAGCCGTCGTCGTCCACGAAGTTTCGCAGCAACTGCACGGCGTGGTCGATTCCGCCAAGCAGTTCCTGACCACGGCGATCGATGACAACCGGACGCAGATGCAGGCGATCGGCGACGTCGCCGGCCAGGCCAAGACCGGCTTCGATTCGAAGGTGCTGATCGAGAACCTGGTGAGCGAGCTTGCCAGGGCGACCGCCCGCGCCGTCAACCTCGAGGCGAATTTCAAGGAGAAGTCGCGCGAGCTCGACGCGATCCGCGAGTCCCTGAGCAAGTCCGAGGAGCGCGCGCGAACCGATACGCTCACCGGCCTGCCGAACCGTCGCGCGCTGGAGGAATTTTTCCGCGTCGCGCAGATCACGGCGATGGAGAAGGACGAACCGCTCAGCGTGCTTCTGATCGACATCGACCATTTCAAGAAGTTCAACGACAATTTCGGTCACGGCGTCGGCGATCAGGTGCTTCGCCTGGTCGCCAAATCGCTGCGCGACCTGGTGCGTGGCGATGACCTGCCGGCGCGCTATGGCGGCGAGGAGCTGATCGCGGTCTTGCCGTGCGCCGACCTCGCCACCTGCCAGGGCATAGCCGAGCGCATCCGCCGCACGATCGCCGAATGCCAGTTCACCCGCCGCTCCACCGGCGAGGTGCTGCCGCAGATCACCGTCTCGATCGGCGTTGGGCAGTTCAGGCTCGGCGAGGCGATGGCGGATCTGATCGACCGCTGCGACCGCGCGCTCTACATGGCCAAGAAGATCGGCCGCAACCGGGTCGTCACCGAGGTCGAGGTCGAGCGCAAGCAGCTCGCGAGCTAGGTCATCGGGAAATCGTAGGTGTAGGGTGGGCTAAGGCGCGAAGCGCCGTGCCCACCATTTCTCGACAGCATTGCTCGGAATGGTGGGCACGCTTCTGTCTTGGTGCGGTGAGCGTCGGTGCACGGGGCCGCTTAGCCCACCCTGCAGCTCCTGCGATTCTTGGCCTACCCCGCCATCGCGATGTCGTCGGAGGCACTGAGCACGATCTGCTCGAAGCCTTGCTCCACCACGGTGTTGCGGCCGCGATGCTTGGCCGCGTAGAGCGCGGCATCGGCGGCCTCGATCAGGTCGCCCGGATGCTGGCGCTCGTTCGGCCGGGTGCAGGCGACGCCGACGCTGACGGTGACGCAATGGTGGATCGAGGTGACATGCGGCAAAGCGAGATCGAGCACGGCGCGGCGGACCATCTCGCCGATCTCGCAGGCGCGGGCCCCGTCGGTGTTGGGCAGCAGCAGGCAGAACTCCTCGCCGCCGTAGCGGCCGGCGAAGCCCATGGTCTCGGCGGCAATGCCCGACAGCGCGCCGCCGAGCCTGGTCAGGCAGGCGTCGCCTTCGGGATGGCCATAGGTGTCGTTGTAGAGCTTGAAGTGATCGACGTCGATCATCAGGAGCGACAGCTCGCAGCCATATTGCTGTGCCTTCAGCCATTCGAAATCGAGCCGGCTCTGGAAGCCGCGCCGGTTGGCGAGCCCGGACAGCATGTCGAGCGAAGCGATCACGGTGAGACGGTCGTTGGTGGCGAGCAACTCCCGCTCGCGCTGGCCGAGCCGGGCCGCCATCGCGTTGAAGGCGCGCGCCAGCGGCACGAATTCCGCCGGCAGCCTTCTTCGCACCGCCCGCGCCGACCAGTCGCCCTGGCCGAACCGCGTCGCCATCGTCGCGAGCATGCCGATCGGTCCGATGATCAGCTTCTCGGCCGCGATCAGCGCGCCGAGCAGCACGAACAGGCAGACCAGCAGGAGCTGCAGATAGGCGGTGCGGATGTCGCGGTTGATGCTCGCCGTAACCTCGTCCTCGTCGATGCCGACGACCAGCCGCGCGCCGGTGCCGGCGATGCGGGTGAAGCTGATCTTGCGCGTCGATCCGTCGGCGGCGATATGGGCGAGCGAGCCCTGATCCTGGTGCGAGCCGAGCGCAGCCTCGGTGATCCCCGACAACAGCGGCAGGTCGTCGAGCGGCTTGCCGATGGCGTCCGCCTGCTCGCTCGGCGCTGCCAGCACCACGCCGCTGCTGTCGACCAGCGCCGCGGAGACGCCGGGGCGGTTGCCGAGATTGTTCATCAGCCGCGACATCCATTCGAGGCTGATGCTCGCGATCACCAGCGCGTCCGAATCCCTGTTGATGGCGGCGACCGGATAGGCCGCCAGGATCACCGCGGTGCTGATCTCCTTGATGAAGACGAAGTCGCTGAAGACGATGTCGCCGGTGACGCGCGCGGTCTGCACATAGGGCCGGTCGCTGACGTCGAGGCCGACGAAAGTGTTGTTGGTCGAGCACTGCACGTGGCCGTCGCCGCCGGCCAGCAGGACGTTGCGGATCCAGGGCAGGTTCGACGGCAGGCTCGCGCGCAGCAGATCGCAGCTCCGGTTGATGCCACCCGCCGAGGCGCGGATATAGGCCGCCGATTTCAGCACCGTCTCGACCGAGGAAATGACCTCGCGCTGGGTATCGGCGCTGCGCCGGGCCAGGCCCGCGAGATCCGCCGAAGCGAGCGCGATCTCCTTCGCCCGGGCGTTCTCCAGCGAGCGCGCGCGCTCCAGCATCAGCGGTGCCACCAGGATGACGGCCAGCAAGGCCAGCCGCGCGCGTATCCCGAGAAGCTGCCCGAGCTTGACCCGCTTGCGGCTGAAACTGATGCGCGACATCTTCTTCCCCCTGCCCCTGCGAGAGGGTAGGGGTAATGGTTCAAGAAGCCTTTCCCGAACTTGGTAAAATTGAACCTAGCCTGTAGAATTGCGACTGACGGTTGAAAATGACGTCCGAAAACGTGTCTCCGCCAACCGCATCTTCACCAGACGGCCTTGCCGCGGTGGAGCGGGAAATCGCACGCGCCTGCAAGGATGCGGGCCGCACGCGCAGCTCGGTCACGCTGGTCGCGGTCTCGAAGACCTTCGGCGCCGAGGCGATCGCGCCGGTGATTGCAGCCGGCCAGCGCGTGTTCGGCGAAAATCGCGTGCAGGAAGCCAGGGCCAAATGGCCAGGGTTAATGACTGCCTACCCCGGGCTCTCGCTGCATCTGATCGGACCGTTGCAGTCGAACAAGGCGAAGGAGGCCGTCGCGCTGTTCGACGCAATCCATTCGGTCGATCGTCCAAGCGTCTGCCAGGCTCTGGCCAAGGAGATCGCAGCGCAGGAGCGGCGGCCGCAACTGTTCGTGCAGATCAATACCGGAGAGGAGCCGCAGAAGGCGGGCGTCGCGCCAGGCGACGCGGATGCGTTCATTGCGAGCTGTCGCGAAATCTACGGTCTCACGATCTCCGGGCTGATGTGCATCCCGCCGGTCGACGAGGCGGCCGCGCCGCATTTCGCGCTGACCGCGAAGATCGCCGCCCGCAACGGCCTCGCCAATCTGTCGATGGGGATGAGCGCCGATTTCGCCACCGCCATCCAGTTCGGCGCGACTCACATCCGGGTGGGCTCGGCCATCTTCGGCCATCGCAGCCCGGCTGCGTGAAGCCGGCAGGGTGGGCTAATCCTATCGTGTCACAACCCGGGCGGAGCTGTAGGGTGGGCTAATCGTACTGAGTCACAAGAAGACTCAAGCCATTGAATCGACTCGTCTTTGTGCAAATATGGTCGTTCCAAAAAGCTCAAGAATTTCAACGAGAGCACCACACATGTGACTTAGTACGATTAGCCCACCCTACCGATCGAAGTTTACGGACACCTTGCCGAGCAGGCCAAAGTCTGCGGCGAAACGGTCGCCGGCCCCGATCGGCAGCGGCGCATGGCAGGTGCCTGTCGTCACCACCTCGCCGGCCCTGAGCGTCAGGCCGAGCGCGGACACTTCGTTGGCGAGCCAGGTCAATGCCGCGCGGGGATCGCCGAGCACGTTCCTGCCGTGGCCGAGATAGCTCTCGCCGCGGAGCGTGATCACCGGCTTCTCCTCGACGAGGTCGCGCGCGCGCCAGTCGGCCGAGGTCGCCTCCCCCAGCACGAACAGGTGCGCGCAGGCGTCGTCGGCGATGAGCTGCGCCTCGCCGGCGCTGACGAAATCGGCGAAGCGGGAATCCGGAATCTCGATCGCCGGATGCAGCGTTCCGACCGCGTCGAGCACCTCACTGACCGAATAGGGCGACGCCCGCGGCGGCAGGTCGCGCGCCATGCGAAAGGCGAACTCGGCTTCCGCGACGCGCATCGCGTTGCCGGCCATCGACGCGGCGCCGCCGTCGGGAAGCACCGTCTCGGCCAGGATGCGCCCGGCCTGGGGCCCGGCGACATTGATATGCTTCTGCCCGGCGGCGCTGGTCGCGGCGATCTTCCAGCCGAACAGTCTTCCGCCGGATTTGCGCTCGAGCTCCGCCTGCACGGCGTAGCCCTCGGCGCGGTCGCGCGGGCGCAGGCCCGGATCGAGCGCGGCAAGCTTGGTGCCGGCGCGCCAGTGGCCATACAGCACATGCGATGCGGCGGCGACGGCGTCCTTGTCGAGCACGGCCAACTCCCCCTATCCGATCACGATCCGGGTTCGCGGTCCGAGCCGCCGCAGCAATTGCAGCATCGCACCCCTGGTCATCGAGACACAGCCCGCGGTCGGGCCGAAATTGTCCCGCGCCAAATGCAGGAAGACGGCGCTGCCGCGGCCCGCCACCCGTGGCCTCGTATTGTGGTCGATCTCGACGATGAAGTCATAGAGGTGGTCGCCGCGCTTCAACCGGTCGCCGTCGCGGCCGGGCGCGAGCCGGATCGGCCGGTTGTAGTGGCGGTCGGCTACATCCTCGCACCAGGCGTCCTGGCTGCTGATCGCGCGGGCCGGCAGCAGGGTGCGCGGCCGCGGGCTGCGATCGGCGCGCCACCACAGCCGGCGCGCGCGGAAGCTTCCCCGCGGCGTGCCGCCGTCGCCCTCGCGCTTGTTGGCGCGGATGCCGCCGCGCCCGAGCGCGACCGGGATGGACCTGCGGCCTGCGGTCAGCCAGCCGCGGCGGGAATTTCCGGCCGCAGGCCTGATCCTGATCAAGGAAAGCGGCCGGTCCGCCGAGGTTTTGTCATATGTTATTGAGATGTTGCCGCTTTTCATACGAGGCTTGGCCGTCCACACGCGTTTCCCGAGGCTTGACTTCATTACAGGACATTCACAAAACCGCCCGGGATTTCTGGAGTAAACTGGCCTTTGTCTTGTGAATCTGTAAGGTTTCACTACCTCTGCCGGTAACAAGACCAAGACGCTCCCGAATTTACCTGCAGATGGTTGCGGCCCTCCTTTGGCTTCGACCGTCGCTGCCCGAGAGGATGTACCATGGCCAATGCCCGCAAGATCCTGATCGTAGACGATGATACCGATCTGCGAGACACCCTTGTGGAGCAACTGTCGCTGCATGACGAGTTCGAGGCGTCAGCCGTCGATACCGGCGCCAAGGGCGCCAGCGCCGCGAAGGCCAATGCGCCGGACCTCGTGCTGATGGATGTCGGCCTGCCCGATACCGACGGCCGCGAGGTCGTGCGCAGCCTGCGCAAGGGCGGCTTCAAGGCGCCGATCATCATGCTGACCGGCCACGACACCGACTCCGACACCATCCTCGGCCTCGAGTCCGGCGCCAACGACTATGTGGCAAAACCGTTTCGCTTTGCGGTGCTGCTGGCGCGCATCCGCGCCCAGCTCCGCCAGCACGAGGCCAGCGAGGACGCGGTGTTCTCGGTCGGTCCGTACAGCTTTCGTCCGGGCTCCAAGATGCTGACCGCCGCCAATGCGCGGAAGGTGCGGCTGACCGAGAAGGAGACCGCGATCCTGCGCTTCCTCTACCGCGCCGGCCAGCTTCCGGTGTCGCGCGAGACGCTGCTGCAGGAAGTGTGGGGCTACAATTCGGGGGTCACCACCCACACGCTGGAAACCCATATCTACCGGCTGCGCCAGAAAATCGAGAAGGATGCGGCCAATCCCGAGATCCTGGTGACGGAGGCCGGTGGCTACAAGCTGGTGCCGTGATACGGTTTCGGGACGACGAATCGCGAACCAACCCGTCCCGCTGACTTTCATGTCGATCGACGACGATGTAGCCCTGCTGGAGCGCGTGCCGACCCTGCGTCTGCTCGGGGAGGGCCCGCTCCGCATGCTGGCGATCGGCTCCGAGCAGCGCGACATCGCGCGCGGCGACCATCTGTTTCACCAGGGCGACGATGCCGATTGCGGCTTCGTCGTGCAGCGCGGGGCGCTGCGGATCGACAATGGCACCGGCGCCGAGATCGTGGCCGGCCCGGGCACGCTGATCGGCGAGCTCGCGCTCGTGATGGCGATGAAGCGGCCCGCCAGCGCCCTCGCGGTCGAGTACACCAGCGTCATTCGCATTTCGCGCAGCCTGTTCCAGCGCGTGCTGGAGAGCGATCCGGCCGCGGCACGCCGGCTGCGCGACGAGTTCGCCCTCCGCTCCAGCCAGATCGCCAGCGACATCCTGACCGCCGGCGGCAAGCTCTCGGGCTAGGCACGTCGGGTTAGACCTCGAGCGTGGCCGTCACCGGCACATGGTCGGACGGCCGTTCCCAGCCGCGGGCGTCGCGCAGGATCCTGAAATCGCTGACCGCGTCCCTGAGCGCGCGCGACACCCAGATGTGGTCGAGCCTGCGGCCGCGGTCGGCCACGGTCCAGTCGGCGGCGCGATAGCTCCACCAGGTGTAGACCTTCTCCGACAAGGGAATGCGCTCGCGCGCGACGTCGTGCCACTCGCCGGCGGCGAGCGCGGCGAGCAGCTTCCCGCATTCGATCGGGGTGTGGGAGACCACCTTCAGGAGCTGCTTGTGCGACCACACGTCGTTCTCGTGCGGCGCGACGTTGAGATCGCCGACCAGGATGTGACGGTCGTCGCCGCGCGGATGCAGCGGCGCGCAGGCCCTCATCTCGTCGAGGAATTGGAGCTTGTGCTCGAATTTCGGGTTGAGCGCGGGATCGGGGACGTCGCCGCCGGCGGGGACGTAGAAATTGTGCAGCACCAGGGGCTTTGCAAGCTGGGCCTTCTCGCCGAACGCCACCGAGATGTGCCGCGAATCGATCTTGTCGCAGAAGGTGCGGATGTCGGTCGTCTCGAACGGCAGCCGCGAGACGATCGCGACGCCGTGGTAGCCCTTCTGCCCGTTCAGCGCGACATGCTCATAGCCGAGACGTTTGAAGCGCTTGAGCGGGAAGGCGTCATCGATGCACTTGGTCTCCTGCAAGCAGAGCACGTCCGGCCGCACCGACTTGATGAACTTGGCGACCAGATCGATGCGCAGCCGCACCGAGTTGATGTTCCAGGTTGTCAGGGAAAGACGCATGCGGGGTGCGTCATAGCACGCCTGGGCGCGGTGTCCCGCCGATTTCCACAGGACTTCGTAGCTGCGTAGGGTGGGCCAAGGGCGCGTGAGCGCCAGCGCCCACCATTTTCTCAACGCCGTCGCTCGCAAATGGTGGGCACGCTTCTGTCTTTGCATGGCGCGCTGCCGCGCAAGCGTCCGCTTAGCCCACCCTTGTGAACCTCGAGCGTCGCTCAGCCCGGTGAGCCCGGGTATTTCGTGAAGTCGATCTTGAACAGGCCGGGATCGACCTTCTTCGAGGTGTCGAGGTTGTAGACCGCGACGGTGGTGTCGTAGCCCTGCGGATCGGTCACGGTCCATTGCTTGAGCTGGCCGTCCTTGAGGCCCACCATCAGCATCAGCCGGCTGGTGCCGATCAGCGCCTGCTTCTCCTCGATCGTGATCGAGATGTAGAGCTCGTTGGAGGTGACCGACACCACGTTGGTGTCCTTCAACAGATCGATGCGGTCGGACAAGAGGTAGCGCAGCGGCGTCTGCGACAGCGGGTAGATGTCCTGGGTCGCGAGATTGCGGTCGCGCACCGCGAGCGTGGAGCCGTCGGCGATGATCTCGACCGGGGTCGGCGCGTCATATTCGAACCGCACCTTGCCGGGCTTCTGGATGTAGAAGTCGCCCGTGGTCTTGCTGCCGTCGGGCGCGACCTGCACGAAATTGCCGACCAGCGTCTGCAGCGACGACAGATAGGCGCTGACCTTCGCGGCCTGCGCCTTCTGGTTGGCATCGAAGGTCGCGAAGATGTTGGCGGGAACGTTGCGGTGCGGGTCCGGAATGATCGGGTCCGGCGGCGTCGTGGTCGATCCCGTCGTCGCTGCCGCCCGCTCCGAGGCGCTCATCTGCACGCCGTCGCGGCCCTTGGGCGCGGGCTTCGGCATCGGGACGCTCTGCTGCGCGGTCTGCGCCACCGCCGGCGCCGCCACCATGATGGACGCCGCAGTCACGAGCGCCAGCGCGGCGCCGCCACGGCGCAGGCGGAGGATCTGTCGGAATTGAGGCTGAGTGTTCAACGCGTCGTCCTGTCTGGCTTTGCGCTATTTTACCGGGGCTTCGACCAAGCGCGATATCGTTTTTACGTGAATTGATCGGCCCGTCGCCAAAATGTCGGCGTGATCATCAAAATCCGCCCTCCTCTTCGGGCACCAGGATCTCGCGCTTGCCGGCATGGTTGGCCTGCCCGACAATGCCTTCCTGCTCCATGCGCTCCATCAGCGAGGCGGCCTTGTTGTAGCCGATCTGCAGCCGGCGCTGAATGTAGCTCGTCGACGCCTTGCGGTCGCGCTTGACGATGGCCACCGCCTGCGAGAACAGATCGTTGCCGCCGTCGCCGCCCATGCCGGTCGAGTCGAACACGGCGCCGTCCTCCTCGCTCGGCTCCTCCGCCGTGACGGCTTCCAGGTATTCGGGCGAGCCCTGCGTCTTGAGGTGGCGCACCACCTTCTCGACCTCCTCGTCGGAGACGAACGGTCCGTGCACGCGGCTGATTCGTCCGCCGCCGGCCATGTAGAGCATGTCGCCCTGCCCGAGCAGTTGCTCGGCGCCCATCTCGCCCAGGATGGTGCGGCTGTCGATCTTCGACGTCACCTGGAACGAGATGCGGGTCGGGAAATTCGCCTTGATGGTGCCGGTGATGACGTCGACCGACGGCCGCTGGGTCGCGAGCACGACGTGCAGGCCCGCGGCGCGCGCCATCTGGGCGAGCCGCTGCACCGTGCCCTCGATGTCCTTGCCGGCGACCATCATCAGATCGGCCATCTCGTCGACGATGATGACGATGTAGGGCAAGGGTTCGAGCTCGAGCTTCTCCTCCTCGTAGATCGCCGTGCCGGTCTCCTTGTCGAAACCGGTATGCACCGTGCGGGTCAGCTCCTCGCCCTTGCCCTTGGCTTCGGCGACGCGCGCATTGTAGCCGTCGATGTTGCGCACCCCGAGCTTGGACATCTTCTTGTAGCGCTCTTCCATCTCGCGCACCGCCCATTTCAGCGCGACGACGGCCTTCTTCGGATCGGTCACCACCGGGGTCAGGAGGTGCGGAATGCCGTCATAGACGGAAAGCTCGAGCATCTTCGGATCGACCATGATCAGCCGGCATTGATCCGGCCGCAGCCGGTAGACCAGGCTCAGGATCATGGTGTTGATGGCGACCGACTTGCCGGAGCCGGTGGTGCCTGCGATCAACAGATGCGGCATGCGGGCGAGATCGACGATGATGGATTCGCCGCCGATATTCTTGCCGAGGCAGAGCGGCAGCTTGGCGACCGATTCGGTGCTCTCCTTGCCGGCGAGCAACTCGCGCAGATAGACCTTCTCGCGATGGGCGTTCGGCAGCTCAATGCCGATGGCGTTGCGGCCGGGCACCACGGCGACGCGGGCGGAGAGCGCGCTCATCGAGCGCGCGATGTCGTCGGCGAGCCCGATGACACGGGACGACTTGATGCCCGGCGCGGGTTCGAGCTCGTAGAGCGTCACCACCGGGCCCGGATGGGCCTTCACGATCTCGCCGCGGACGCCGAAATCCTGCAGCACGCCCTCCAGCCGGCGCGAATTCGCCTCGAGCTCCGATTTGCTCAGCGGCTGGCGATCGGTGGCCTTGGGTGCGGCCAGCATGGAAACCGAGGGCAGGTCGAACTTCTCGGTCGCCTTGCGCGTGCGAGGCGCCGGCTTCTTGCGCGGGGCACGCGCGGCGGGCGCCTCCTCCTCTTCCTCGTCGTCCTCGAGGTCGTCCTCGGGCGCCAGCGGCGGATTGCCGCGCGCACCGAGCGTCGGCTCCTGGCGCCTGAGCCCGCCGCCCTGCCCTCCGCTGGAGACCAGCGAGCGATAGGCCGTGCCGAGCAGCCAGGCGAGCCGCGCCTTCGCGCTCATCAGGGCGTGAACCGCGAAGCCCAGCGAGATCGAGCCGCGATCCTCCTCTTCTTCCTCCACGAACGGCGCGTCGTCATCGTCGACCGCGGTCTCGTCGTCGTCCTGCTCGCGCGAGCCGACGCCGATCGCCACCAGCAGGGTCGCCGACATTGCCGCGGCGAGGATGATGCCGAGGATCAGGCGATAGAGGATACCCGGCGGACCGAACACGACCGCCGGGGCCCGCACCAGCGCATCGCCGATGACACCGCCGAGCCCGGTCGGCAGCGGCCAGGTCGCGCTGCGCGGCCAGCAGCTCGCGAAGCCCGATGCGATCACGGTGCAGAGCACCCAGCAGCCGAACCGCAGCGCCTCGCGGTCGAAGCTGCGATGATTCAGCATCCGCCAGCCCCGCGCCGCGATCGGCAGCACCACCATGATGGCGCCGAGTCCCATGATCTGCATCAACAGGTCGGCGATGATGGCGCCGCCATAGCCGAGCACGTTGTGGATCGGCCGCGAGGTGGCATGGCTCAGGCTCGGGTCCTGCACCGACCAGGTGATCAGCGCGGCCGCCGCCACGCCGGATATCGCGATCAGGCCAAGCCCGCCGAGCTCGCGAAGCCGCCGCGCCAGCGCCTCGCGGATCGAGACCGGCAAGTGGCCGACCAGGGGAATGACACGTTCGATCGCCGACATGGGCGTCAAGGGCCTCGCGACTAATCCAAAGTTTCAACCAGGCGGTGTAGCGCCTCGGCCGTCGATTCCGCATCCGACACCAGCGCAAGCCGGATATAGCCCGCGCCGGGATTGAATCCATCCGCCTGCGTCCGCGCCAGATAGCTGCCGGGAATGACTCGAACGCCGGCGTCGCGATAGAGTTTCACCGTCGCCGCCTCCTCGCCGCCGCGCTTCGACACGTCGAGCCAGACGCAGAAGCCGCCGGCGGGGCGCGCGTAGCCGTAGCGGTGGCCCAGGATCTGGTCGGCGACGTCGAACTTGGTGCGGTAGAGCCTGCGGTTCTCCTCGACGTGAGTCTCGTCGCCATAGGCCGCGACCGCGACGTGCTGCAGCGGCACCGGCACCTGGGGCGCCGCGACGTTGCGCAGTTCGTGGAAGGCTGCGAGAAATTTCGCATCACCCGCGGCGAAGCCGACCCGCATGCCCGGCAGGTTCGAGCGTTTTGATAGTGACTGGAACACCACGACGTTGGAGAAATCGTCGCCTGCGCATTCCAGCGCGCTGCCCGGCGCCTCGCGGGTGTAGATTTCCGAATAGCACTCGTCGCTCAGGATGATGAAGCCGTAGCGGTCGGCGAGCTGCTTCAGCCGGCGGAAATAGTCGCGCGAAGCCACTGCGCCCTGCGGATTGGCGGGCGAGGCGATGTAGAACGCGACCGTTCGCGCCAGCGTCGCTTCATCGAGCGTGTCGAGGTCGGGCAGGAATCCGTTGGCGGCGGTGGTCGGCAGATAGATCTGCTCGCAGCCGGACGCGCGGGCGCCGGCGCCATAGGCCGGATAGAACGGGTTGGGCATCAGGATCGCGGGGCGCCCCTTTCGCTCGCCAACGTATCGGCTCGCCGCCAGCGCCGCGAAGAACAGGCCCTCGCGGCTGCCGTTCAGCACCAGGACCTCGCGCTCCGGATCGACCGCGCGAGCAAGCTGGAACCGGCTGCACAGCCATTTTGTTACCGCCTGGCGGAACGGCTCGATGCCCTTGGCGATGGGATAGCGGCCGAACTCGGCGACATGATCGGCGAGCACCCTGCCGACGAACGGCGGAATCGGATGCTGCGGCTCGCCCAGCGACAGCGCGATCAAGGGCTTGCCCGCCTGGTAAGGGGCGAGCAGCTCGGCCGTCCGCGCAAACGGCGAGCGTTCGCCGTCCGGATGGCCGCCTTGCGGCGCGCGGGATGAAGCGGTCATGGCCATAGATGAAGGCGCCAGCATGTCTTTGAGCCGCCGACCGGCGATAGGGAATTCGGCCGCAAGCGGATCAACCATAGATGCGGCGAGGTTAAGACGCGATTAACCATCGGAGCCAGCGGCAATTTTGCCGGCGGCCCCCGTGCAAACCGGGGCCTTTTCGACCCGCGATGTTCATACAGGTTAACGGCGGGGCGGTCATCTCCTATCCGGGGTGGCAAAAATGGCGCGGTACCCGCGGCCGTCAAGTTCTACCTCGTTGAGGGACGGCGCCTCTGAGAGGCTGAAGGACCTATACCCAGACGTGCAGCGCACCGCACACGGGCAGACATTGAATGAGCTCGTGAGAGTGAGCTCGTGACGAGTGGCCCTACCGCGCCGGCAGCCGCTCGAAGCTCGGCAGGCCCTCCGGGATCACGTGGAAGGGCTGCTGGTCGCAGGTGTAGATCGCCGATTGCGGCGCGCCGAACAGTTTTGGGTCGTCGAGCGTGCCGACCTTCAGCACGACGATCGGGAAGTTCGGCCGGGTCACCAGGTGGGTGCCGCACTCGGCGCAGAACTCGCGCGTCACCGGCTTCTCGAGGTCGCTGCGGGCGAATTTCCTGGGCGCGCCCTTGGTGTACTGGAAACCGTCAGGCGGCATCGCCATGAACAGGTTCGGTGCGCCGCCGGTGATGTACTGGCACTCGCGGCAATGACATTGCGCCTTCATCCTCGGCTCGCCCTCGGCCACGTAGCGCACGGCCCCGCAATAGCATCCGCCTTCGAGCTTCATAGCGTTCTCCCTCGGCTTGTTCCGTGTACTGTCCGCCACCGAGGGCTGGCCGCGCAAGAAAAAAAGAAGGGGCCCCAGCTTGCGCTGGGACCCCTCAACGGTCGGGGCATTGCCGGGTATGTGCCCAAACCGAAGTTGTGCCGCGGTCCTCGTGAGGGCCACGGCCGGGAGGATCACATGTTGTAGGCGCGCTCGCCGTGATCGGTGATGTCCAGGCCCTCGCGCTCCTGCTCGACCGAGGGGCGCAGGCCGACGATCACGTCGACGACCTTGTAGAGGATCGCCGAGCCGACGCCCGACCATACGAGCGTGGCCAGCACGGCCTTGCCCTGCGAGATCATCTGGCCGGCGAAGTCGTAGGTGCCGGCATTGTTGCCGGTGATGTTGGTGTAGTCGGTGATGCCGACGCCACCGAGCGCAGGGTTGACCAGGATGCCGGTGCCGAGCGCGCCGATGATGCCGCCGATGCAGTGCACGCCGAACACGTCGAGCGCGTCGTCATAGCCAAAACTGTTCTTCACGGTGGAGACGAAGAACAGGCAGACCGGCGAGACCACGAGGCCGAGCACCAGCGCACCGACCGGTCCGGCGAAGCCGGAGGCCGGCGTCACCGCGACGAGACCCGCAACGGCGCCCGAGCAGATGCCGAGCAGCGACGGCTTGCCCTTGAAGATCCATTCGCTGAGCAGCCAGGACAGCGCCGCGCCGGCGGTCGCGACCATGGTGTTGACGAAGGCGAGCGCCGTGGTGCCGTTGGCTTCGAGGTTGGAGCCGGCGTTGAAGCCGAACCAGCCGACCCAGAGCAGCGAGGCGCCGATCATGGTCATGGTCAGCGAGTGCGGAGCCATCAGGTCCTTGCCGTAACCGGTGCGCTTGCCGATGATCAGCGCGCCGACGAGGCCCGCGATGCCGGCATTGATGTGCACCACCGTGCCGCCCGCGAAGTCCAGCGCGCCGGCACCGGCCAGCCAGCCGACGCTGCCGGTGACCGAGTCGAGCTTGGCCTGCGCTGCGGTCTTTGCCGCCGCATCGGTCGCGGCCGCGAGCGCCTTGGCCGCCGCGGCGACGTCGTCGGGAGCGGCGACGTACCAGACCCAATGCGCGATCGGGTAGTAGATGAAGGTCGACCACAACAGGATGAACAGCATCACCGCCGAGAACTTGATGCGCTCGGCGAAGGCGCCGACGATCAGCGCGGGCGTAATCATCGCGAAGGTCATCTGGAACACGAAATAGGCGAGCTCCGGGATCACCACGCCATTCGAGAACGTCGCCGCGGTGGCGTTGGCATCGATGCCGTGCATGAAGGCCTTGGAGAAGCCGCCGACATAGGCCGTCATGCCGCCGCCGTCGCTAAAGGCCATCGAGTAGCCGTAGATGGTCCAGGTCACGCCGATCATGGCGACGATCGCGAACACCTGGGTCAGCACCGACGCCATGTTCTTGGTGCGGACGAGGCCGCCATAGAACAGCGCGAGGCCGGGGATCGACATCATCAGAACGAGCGCGCTGGAGGTCAGCATCCAGGCGACGTCGCCCTTGTTGACAGCGGGCGCGGCGGGGGCCGCCGGCGCGGCGTCGGCCGCTGCGGGAGCTGCCGTCTGGGCAAGCGCAGCATCGGCGAAGCCTATGGCGCAGAGCGCCGCGATCGCCAGAACTGCCAATCCCGCATTGGTGGGACGCGTAAACTTCATCGTGTCTTACTCCTGAGTGGTCAAAGAGGTGAGCGCGAAATCAGAGGGCCGCGGCGTCGGCTTCGCCGGTGCGGATGCGGATCGCATGGTCGAGATTGATCACGAAGATCTTGCCGTCGCCGATCTGGCCGGTCTTGGCAGCGGTCGTGATCGCCTCGATGGTCTTGTCGACCTGGTCGGAGGCGACAGCGACCTCGATCTTGATCTTCGGCAGAAAGCTCACCGCATATTCGGCGCCACGGTAGATTTCCGTGTGGCCCTTCTGCCGGCCGTAGCCTTTGACTTCCGTCACCGTGAGGCCGTGAACGCCAATGGCGGTCAGGGCATCGCGGACTTCTTCGAGCTTGAATGGCTTGATGATCGCCATAACAATTTTCATGGGTCCATCCCCGCTTGGGCCCGGTCCTGCGAATGTCCGGGCGTTGTTGACTGAGATTCGCCACGCGGAGAGAGTTCACAACGCGGCCCAGCCGGGACCCCTAGAATCAAATGCCGTGCCAGATCGGCATTGTTCTCTAAATTGCGGGGAATGCGGCCGTTTTCGCGTCGCATCAAGGGCACCGCGGGCTGCGCCATTCGGTCGCGCCCAAATATTGGGCAGGAGAGAACAAGGATTGATCAGTTCCGGTGGCTGGAGCCGGTATTGCCCATGAGGCGGGCAGTGAGCCCGCATTGAAGCGTTTCGCAGTAGCAGGATAGGGGAAGGTCAATGGCGCGTCAGCGCGTGTCGATCATCCTCTCCCGAGCGTCGCCCGGAAGGCTGGGCACGCTTCCGCCTTGGCCTGGTCCGTTTCGGTCTTGGCGTGGTTCGCCTCGGTGCGCCTGGCCGCTTCAACCACCCTGCCGCTCCCGTGACGCAGCTCGCGAACCATCCCCGCATCGAACAGCGCCAGCCCTGTCGGCGGTGGATGATTCGGCCCAGGCCGGTGTTGTCGTAGCAATGTCGCCGCAACGATGCCCGCTGCAGCAGGCTTCGCCACACCAGATGATCGTACCGCCATCTAGTCCCCCCAATGTCGTTCGTGGCCGACTCGTCGCCTGCCGCGGCGTTTCAGGCAGCTCTCAGAGCGCGTCGCTATCGGTCTCGCCGGTACGGATTCGCAGGGCATGATCGATCGGCGTGACGAAGATCTTGCCATCGCCGATCTGGCCGGTGCGTGCGTGGGCGGTGATCACCTCCACGGCCTTGTCGGCGAGCTCCGCTGCCACCGCGATCTCGATCCGCAGCTTCGGCAGGAAGTTCACGACATATTCGGCGCCACGGTAGATCTCGGTATGGCCCTTCTGGCGGCCATACCCCTTGACCTCCGTGACGGTCATGCCATGCACGCCGATGGCGGTGAGCGCCTGGCGCACCTCGTCAAGCTTGAAGGGTTTGATGATTGCGACAACAAATTTCATGGCGAGACCTTGCTTGCTCGGCTGTGTCTATTCGGCGTCGCTGCGCGGCGACTTTGCAAATCTGGCATTTTTTTCGGCAAATGGCACAATAAACTTGCAGAGTTTGCGGGTAGACTAGCGGCTCGAATGCGTGGCTGCCCCTTAACGGGCAGCGTTTCGTCGGCCAGAATGGGGTTTTCCAAGCAGGCGGTCCGGCCTGCCTCTTGTTGTGTGGGGGAGAAGTAACATGCCCGACCGATCCTGGTTCTTTGCCGCTGCAGGCCAGCAGCAGGGTCCGTATCCCGACGCGCAATTTCGCGATTTCATCGCGCGAGGCGCAGTGACGGCGCAGACGCTGGTATGGACCGAAGGCATGTCCGGCTGGCAGAAGGCCGGTGACATTCCCGGCCTGTTCTCGCGGGCGGCCCGTCCGCCGGCGCCGCCGCGGAACGGCACGCCTGCTCCCGCCGCCGCTGGCGCCCCAATGGCCGCGATGGGCAGAGGCGGTGCGGCGCCGATGGTCGAAGGCGGCTACGGCGACGGTTCGCTGTCGATCGACTTGCCGCTCTGGGGCTTTTTCGGTCGCTGCATCCTGTTCGGGCTCGGCATCCTGCTCGTGATCCCGGCGCCGTGGGCAGCGACCTATTTCTATCGCTGGATCGTCGAGCGCCTTCGCGTGCCAGGCCGGCCCAATCTGTCCTTCACCGGACAGGTCGGCGACATCTGGTACGTGTTCGTCGCGATCGGATTGTGCAGCTACAGCCGCGCCACCGGTTCGACCGCCGTCCAGCTCGTCGTGATCCTGTTGCAGGCCTTCCTGGCCTGGATGGCGCTCAAATGGGTCGCCGGCAACATCGCCGCGAACGGCCAGCGGCTGCCGGTCGCCTTCACCGGCAGCGCGCTCGGCTACATCGGATGGTACGTGCTGATGTTCGTCTCCTTGATCAGCATCATCGGATGGGCCTGGGTGATCTCGGCCTGGATGCGCTGGATCTGCCGCAATGTCGACGGCACGCATCGCGAGATCGTCTTCAACGGCTCGGGACTGGATATCCTGTGGCGCACGCTGGCGTTCAGCTTCGGCAGCATCCTGATCATTCCGATCCCGTGGCTGTTGCGCTGGTACACGCAGTGGTACGCGAGCCAATTCGCGCTGGAGCCGAGAGAAGGACAGGCCGCGGCGTGAGCGCGCCTATTTGCGCTCGCGCACCGAGCCTTCCTGGGCGACGGAGGCGACCAGGGTCCCATCCGGCTTGAAGATCAGGCCGCGGGTCAGCCCGCGGCCGCCTCGCGCGCTCGGTGAGTCCTGCGCATAGAGCAACCACTCGTCGGCGCGGAACGGCCGGTGAAACCACATCGCGTGATCGAGGCTCGCCGGCATCATGCGCTTGTCGAACAGGGTTCGGCCGTAGCGCGCCATCACTGCGTCGAGCAGCGAGAAGTCCGACGCATAGGCCAGCGCGCACATGTGCAGCGCCGGATCGTCGGGCAGTTTCGCGGCGGTCTTGATCCAGACATGGATGCGGCCATCGTCGATCTTCTGGCCGAAATAGCGGCCGAGCTCGACCGGGCGCAGCTCGATCGGGCGATCGGATTCGTAGTAGCGGCGGATGAAATCCGGCATCTCGCGAAACACCGGCTGCTTGATCAGCTCGTCCGCGGTGAGCTTCTCCGGCGGCGGCACGTCGGGCATCCTGTCCTGATGGTCGAAGGCGCCCTCCTCCTCGGCATGGAACGACACCATGATCGAGAAGATCGCGTTGCCGTGCTGGATCGCGGTGACGCGGCGCGTGGTGTAGCTGCGGCCGTCGCGCAGGCGCTCGACCTGGTAGATGATCGGCACCTGCGGATCGCCGGGCAGGATGAAATAGCAATGCAGCGAATGCGGCAGGCGGCCCTCGACGGTGCGGCAGGCCGCCACCATCGCCTGCCCGATCACCTGCCCGCCGAACACCCGTTGCCAGCTCGTCTTCGGGCTGCTGCCGCGAAACAGGTTCACCTCGATCGGCTCGAGGTCGAGGATGGAGATCAGGTCGATCAGGCTCTTGGACATCGCGGTGCTTCCGTTCTGATTCGTGACCGACGGGGCTTGCTTCGCGACCTTGTTACGCCCAGCTATATTGGGCTAGCAAGTCAAGCTTCAGACGTGAGCGGGTAACGGCGCATGGCGGCACAGCGAAGCATTGTCATCGGCGGCGGCGCTTTTGCCGGGCTGGCCTTGGCGCTGGCGCTGCGCCAGGGCCTCGGCGCGGATATTCCCGTGATCGTCGCCGATCCGGCGCTCGCGACCCGGCCGAGCCGTGACCCGCGGGCCACTGCGATCGTCGCCGCCTGCCGCCGGTTGTTCGAGGCGATCGAGGTGTGGGCCCAGGTCGCGCCCGACGCGCAGCCGATCCTCGACATGGTGATTACGGATTCCAAATTGGAGGACGCGACACGGCCGGTGTTCCTGACCTTCAGCGGCCATGTCGAGCCGGGCGAGCCATTCGCTCACATGGTGGAGAACCGCCATCTGATCGATGCGCTGGTGACACGGGCGGATGCCGCCGGCATCGATCTTCGACCCACGGCGGTGTCCTCCTACGACGCGCACCCTGAAGGTATCAAGGTGACGCTCGCGGACGGCACTGTCGTGGATGCGAGCCTCCTGGTCGCCGCCGACGGCGCGAAGTCAAGACTTCGGGAGCGTGCCGGCATCGTCACCCATGGCTGGGACTACGACCAGTCCGGCATCGTCGTCACCGTCGGCCATGAGCGCGATCATGGCGGTCGCGCGGAGGAGCATTTTCTGCCGGCCGGGCCGTTTGCGATCCTGCCGCTGACCGGCAGGCGCTCCTCGCTGGTGTGGACCGAGAAACGCGGCGAGGCGGCGCGCATCGTTGCGCTCGGCGAAGCCGAATTCCTCGGCGAGCTCGAACGGCGTTTCGGCCTGCACCTCGGCGAGATCAGGCTGCTTGACAAACCGCGCGCGTTTCCGCTGTCCTATTTCGTCGCCCGCTCGTTCATCGCCGAACGGCTGGCGCTGGTCGGCGATGCCGCCCATGTCATCCATCCGATCGCGGGCCAGGGTCTCAACATGGGCCTGAAGGACGTTGCGGCGCTGGCCGAGGTGGTGGTCGATGCGGCGCGGCTCGGGGTCGACATCGGCCAGGCCGACGTGATCGAGCGCTATCAGCGCTGGCGGCGGTTCGACACCATGGCGATGGGTTTCGCCACCAACTCGCTGAACTTCCTGTTCTCCAACCGCTCGACGCTGCTGCGCACCGTACGCGACATCGGCCTCGGCCTGGTCGATCGCGCACCGCCGCTGAAGGAATTGTTCATCCGCCAGGCCGCGGGGCTGACCGGCGAGGTGCCGCGATTGCTGAAGGGCGAGGCGCTGTAGCGCCGAGGGCCGCCATTGCGATTCCGTAGGGTGGGCTATGGCGCGCAAGCGCCGTGCCCACCATAGTATCAACAGCATCGCCTCGAATTGTGGGCACGCTCCTGTCTCTGCGTGTCAAGTTTCGGTGCAAGTAGCCGCTTTGCCACTCTACAAGCGCCGATGTGACTCACTTCCGCGAGATGAACTCCACCACCGTATCGACCAGCGTCGCATCCAGCGGCCGGTCTGGCTCCTTGTAAGCGGCGCGATCGTCGGCCTCGTCGGCGACATCGTTGAGCACGTGATTCATGTCGGGCAGCCACAGCGTCTTGGCGGCAAAGTCGGCGGCCGACAGTGCGGCGAAATCGAGCCGCGTCACCTGGCGGTCGCGGCCGCCAGCGATGATCAGCGTCGGGATGTCGAGCTTCTGCAACGGCTCGATCGGGTCCTCGGTGAAGGCCGAGGCGATGCCAGGCTGCATCGCGGGCGTGATCGGCAGCCCCTTCGGCGGCGGATCGACGACCTGCCCGGCCATGATCGCATCGATCGCCTTGGCGGCCGGCGCCAGCTCCTCGGGCGCCAGCCTCTTCTCCAGTTGCGCCTTCAAGAGGTCGCCCTGCTTGCGCGCGGCCGTGGCAAGCAGCACCAGGCGCTCGACCGGCACGCGGCGCGCGGTGAGGATCGCCACCAGCCCGCCCTCGCTGTGCCCGATCACGGTGACGCCGGCAAACTTCCCGGTACCGCGCAGGTAGCCGACCAGTGCCACGGCGTCGTCGACATAGTCCTTGAAGCGGAAATCCTCCGGCCGTCCGAATTGCGGCTTCCAGCCATTCGCGCCACGCTTGTCGTAGCGCAGCGTCGCGATCTTCTGCGCGACGAGCGCGTCCGACAGCTTCTTCAGCGTGGCCGGCTTGATTTGTGGGCCGTTGCCGTCATGGTCGGTCGACCCGGAGCCGGCGATCAGCAGCGCCACCGGTGGCCGGTCGGCGTCCTGCGGCAGCGTGAGCCAGGCGTCGATGGCGCCGACGCTGATCCTGCTCTCGTCGGCGCGGGCCGCCATGGCATGCAGCAGCACCGCGAGGCAGGCGAGAATCGTCCAGCCGCGCATGGGCTACTCGACCTTGCGCGCTTCCTCCGGCAGCATGATCGGGATGCCGTCGCGGATCGGATAGGCGAGCTTGGCCGAGCGCGAGATCAGTTCCTGCCGGGCGGCGTCGTACTCGAGCGGCCCCTTGGTCAACGGGCAGACCAGGATCTCCAGGAGTTTGGGGTCGACGGTGTTTTCGGGGCGCTCGGATGGCGGAACGGACATGGCTGGCTTTCTCCGGCTGTTGCGCCGTGCTTATCACATCCGCACCGCTGCTGTCGCCGGACGTCATCGCGAGATGATGCGCAACAGCTCCTCGAGCACGCGCTCCTGCTCGGCTTTCGGCAACGGCTTGTCCGACAGCACATGGCCGAGGAACGTCCAGTAGATGATCTGCGCGCGCGCCTCGGCCTGCGCGTCGCCGAGACCTTCCGCGCGCAACAGGCCCTTGAGGTAGCCGACGCGGCGGCGGTCGATCGCCTGCACCGCATTGCGCGCGGTCGCATCGAAGGTGGCCCAGTTGCGCACGGCGCGCTCCAGGCCCGACCTTGTCGAGAAGGCGCGCCGCAGCAGCACGCGCAGCCGGCTCTCATCGGGCGGCACCGCTTCGAGATCGGCGATGATCGCCTCGGCCGAGACCTCGCGCCAATGCGCGAGCAGCGCGGCGTGGAAGGCGGCGACGTCCGCAAAGTGCCAGTAGAAGCTGCCGCGCGAGACCCCCATTGCCTTCGCCAGCGGCTCGGCCTTCAGCGCGGTGAAGCCGCGCACCGCGAGCGTCTTCAGGCCCTGGTCCAGCCAGTCGCGCACGGAGAGTTGATCGGTCATGACCGCGACCATACACGACTGTATTGACAGGGGCCAGCCGGCATCCTATCTCCATACATAACTGTATGGAGACTGAAGATGCGTGACGTTCTGCTGCAGACTGCCGGGTTGCTGGCGATCGCCGCCGCGCTGATCCATGGCGCGCTGGGCGAAGTGAAGGTGTTCCCGCGGCTCGTCATCGAGCCGGCGCGGCTCAGGCTCCTGATGCGGGTGGTCTGGCAGGCCTCGACGGTGGCCTGGATCGGCTGCGGCGTGCTGCTGGTCGCCGCGCCTGCCATGGCGTCGGACGTGGCCCGGCACTGGATCATCGCGACGCTGGCGCTGGTGTTCGCGCTCGCCGCGTTCGGCAATGCGCTGGCGACGCGGGGCCGGCATTTCGGCTGGGTCGCGCTCGGCGCCGTGGTCGCGCTGGCGCTCGCGGGCTATTGATGGATCACTGCAGCGGCGGATCGCCGCTGGTGCGCTTCTTGGCGAGGTCCATCTCGGTGACCGCGATCAGGATTTCCGCGCGGGTCTTCAGGTCCGGCGCTTCCAGCATCGCCTGCTTCTCGGCGGGACCATAGGGGGACATCATTGCGAGCGCGTTGACCAGTGCCTCGTTCGGCGCGCTCTCGACGCCCTCCCAGTCGACCTTGAGATTGTTGGCCTTCAGGAAATCCGTCAGCACCGACAACAGCGCCTCGCGGTCGACCGCGCCCTCGCCCTTGCGCGCGGTGAAGTCGTCGACGAAGGGGAAATAGTCCACCCGGCATTGCCGGTAGGGCGTCAGCACGGTCATCTCCTCGACGACCCTGAAGCGGGCGATGCCGGTGAGCTCGAGGATGTAGCGGCCGTCGCCGGATTCCGCGAGCTGGGTGATGCGGCCGACGCAGCCGACATGGAACAGCACGGGCTGCTCCTCGCTGTGCGAATGGGTCACGTCGGGCTGGATCATGCCGATCAGCCGATGGCCGTCGCGGAAGCAATCGTCGACCATCGCCAGATAGCGCTGCTCGAAGATGTTGAGCGGCATCTGCCCGCGCGGCAGCAGCAGCGCGCCGGCCAGCGGAAACACCGGGATCACCTCGGGAAGATCGGCCGGCCCACGATATTCAGCGTTGATCGGCATACGCATCCCCGAGTTTGTCCCACCTTAAGAGAAGAGAATCGTCGACAGTCGCTTGCGGCCCTCGACGGTGGCCTCGTCGGCGCCGCCCCAGGCCTCGAAGAACTGCACGAGCTGCTTGCGGGCGCCGTCATCGTTCCACTTGCGGTCGCGCTTGACGATCTCGAGCAGTTGCGCGGTGGCGTCCGCGCGCTTGCCAGCGGCATTGAGCGCAGTGGCGAGATCGAAGCGCGCCTGATGGTCGAGCGGGTCGGCCGCGACCTTGCGCTCCAGCTCGCCGACCGGCCCCAGCGACTTCGCCTGCTCGGCAAGGTCGATCGCCGCCTGCACGGCCTTCACCGCGGCGTCGTTGCGCTTGGATTCCGGCACCAGGGCGAGCGTCTGCTTCGCCTGGTCGATCGCGTTGGTCGCGACGTAGCATTTCGCGAGCCCGGCGAGGGCTGCGATGTTGGTGGCGTCGAAGGCGAGCACCTCGGCATAGATCTGCGCGGCGCCGGCCGGATCGCCCTCGGCGAGCACCGCCTCGGCCTCGGCCAGGATCTCGGCGATGTTCGGCTCGCCCGGCGCGGTCACGCCCTTGGTCAGCTTCTCGATGAAGGCGTTGACCTGGCTCTCCGGGATCGCGCCCATGAAGCCGTCGGCTGGCTGGCCGTTGACGAAGGCGATCACGGCGGGGATCGACTGGATGCCCATCTGGCCCGGGATGGCCGGGTGCTGGTCGATATTCATCTTGACCAGCTTGACCTTGCCCTTGGCGGCGCGCACCGCCTTCTCCAGCACCGGCGTGAGCTGCCGGCAGGGCCCGCACCACTCCGCCCAGAAGTCGATCAGGACCGGCTGGCGCCGCGATTCCTCGATGACATCCTTCACGAAGCTCTGGGTGGTGGTTTCCTTGATCAGATCGGGCGTCCCTGGCGGCGTCGCGCCGCTGCCCTGCTCTACTATCGTCACGGGATCCTCGTCGGGATGTCTGGATAGATATAGGTGAAGTCTTCGATCGACGACGCTTGAGGTCGCTATCTGGGTCGACCCTTCTAGCACGGCCGCAAAAGCGGTTCTCGGAAGTTTGATCTCTTAGGTGGCGGTTTCGACGGAATTTTCAATCGGGGCGGGCGCGGGTTCGCGCCGCTCCGCTGGCCGGTCGGAGATCGGGTGGCTGTGCCGCCATCTGCCCGGCAAGCTGCATGGCGTCAGCTTTCAGGGCGAGAAGAGGCGAAGCCATGGCGAGGGCCTATTATTCGACACTGTTCCGGCAATCCGCCCCCGAGGTGTGGAAAATCATTCGTGATTTCAACAACTACCCGGTCTGGGTCGGGGGCGCCGGCGAAAGCCGGATCGAGAGTGGCAAGAGCGGCGACGCCGTCGGTGCCGTCAGGAACGTCCTCTATCAGGGCCGGAACATCCGCCAGCGGCTGTTGGCCCTGTCTGACGTCGAGCGCTCCCAGACCTACGAATTCTGCGAGGCTCCCTCCCTGCCCGTCACCGGCTTTGCCGCCACGATCCGCGTCAGCGAGGTGGTCGATCGCGACGGCGCCTTCGTCGAATGGTGGGCCGATTTCGATTGCGCGCCGGACCGGCAGGCCGAGCTCGTGGCGACGCTGCGCGGCTGGTTCGGCCAATGGCTCGAATCGCTGCGTGCGATACTTGAGCAGGCGGTTCCGCTTGCCGCGGAGGAAAATTGAGGCCGCCGGCCGCCTGTTTCGGCCCCGGTGACGGGCGATTTCCGGTCCGCCCCGGGCCATTTCCGCCGTTGCATTCGCCGGCGGCTTTTGGCATACGACTGTCTCGCCGCGCGGGTGATGAATACCGTCGGCGTCTCGGATGCGGGTGTAGCTCAGTGGTAGAGCACGACCTTGCCAAGGTCGGGGTCGAGGGTTCGAGCCCCTTCGCCCGCTCCAAAGTTTCCCTGTCCAGCCCGGACAGACGGGTAACAGATCGTACCTAAGACATGGGTGACAACCTCGTGCCGATCGGGTTGTCGAGGGGTTTCACGGTCGTTTACTCCAAGGTCGATCCAGTCTGACGCCAATCGGGTGCGATCGTCTGGGCTTGGTGTGACGTATCCTTGGCGC
>NZ_JAFAVV010000485.1 GCF_019242285.1 Bradyrhizobium sp. | reverse complement strand
TGGCAGAGAACCCGGTTTCCCCCGCCAGACCGGCACGTTTCCCGCTGGAACAGACGGGCCAATCAGGTCCAGATTGGGGATGCGTCTGAAGGCAAGGGGTTAGCGCCATCCGTGACCGGCGGCGGTCGCGGCATAGGTCGCGCCGTCGCGTGCGATCCTGCGCGGCACGGCCAGATCGCTACCCGCATCGACAATCAATGCCCGGGGGCGGAAGCGACAGCGGAGATCATCAGCCGGCACGGCGGCAAGGCTTCCTCCGCGCGTCCGCATTCTGGGACATCATCGTCCATGCTGGACCGGACCTGACGCCGGCGTTGCGACCGGAGCGAATGACGCGAATCCCGTCCATTCAGATCAAATGAAGCGACCGACCAGCGTGTCCGTACGACTGACATCATCCACGTTGCCGGCGCTCGCGTGTGCTGTCGATGCGCAAGGGCCATCCTTGGCTCTGATATCGTCGACTATCGCTCGTCCGACGGCTTCGCCAACGAGACCCTGAGCGTATTGGGTGAGATGGAAACCGTCGTGCTGCAATATGGATCGTTTCGGAAAGTTCGTGAGCAGGCTGACGCAATCGACGACGATGACGTCGCGCGCGCTCGCGTATCGCTCATGCAGTGCGGCCGAATATGAGAGTGCACGGCCCATCGTGTATCGCGAGCCGTACACAAAGGGCGACAGCACCACGGGCGTGGAACCGGCGGACCGGCAATTGTCGACCATATGCTCGATTGCTGCGATGAATGACGGCAACGGAGTGATGGATTCGATCCTGCGAAGATGGCCCAGCATGGACGCCACTTCCCAACGCAGAAGGCTGAGGGCGGTGCTCGGGCGCTTGTGGTAATCGTCGCCGCTGCCCGGTCTTGACCGGCCGGCATCGCTCGATCGGCTCCGGGTTCGCATCGGGCATTGTGCGTCGGTGGCGCCGAACTGGAGCACGACATAGAGAGGCTTGAAGCTGAGCACCCTGCTCTTGAGATACTTCGCCGCCCGAGGCGCGGGAAAGCCGCCGAGGCTGACGAAAGCCGATTGTACGGGCCGCGAGAGTTTTCTTTCGACCACCGAGCAGCCAACCTCGAACAGCCCTCCACCCTGGTGCGGATAGCCACTGATCATGCACGCGCCGAAACCGGCAATCCTGAGCGCAGGAGCGTCTGACTCGTGCACCTCCGCTGGCTGGCAAGTTCGTGGCGGGTCGACCATGACGCGATGTCTGAAATTCAGAACAGTTCTGGACGATGCAACTTGATTAAATCTAGATGACCAATCGATATTTAAATCGTTGTTGCAAGCAAAGGCAATGCGCCATGAATAAAATGGTTTAATTGAGTCCCGGCGGCCGCTCGTCGGCCATGTTCGAGGCTCGGCCGGCTGAACTGGTGCCGATGAAGCTCGAAAAAGCCCCTCAGCGACCGGGTCTCCCGGCGTCGATCGGGCGCAGCGCCCACAACGAATTTGGGCTTATCCAGATCAGTTCGGGGGCGGTGTCAGACGAAGTCCCGCGATCCCGGATGCTGGGCACCCGGGCCGCAGCGAAAATGTCGCGGAGCCGCTCCCCATTCCGCAATCATGCCGGCACGACGGCGCAATCGCAGCCGCGCGTGGCAGGCACCTGGTCATGGCTTGGTCGAGGGCTAGGGCGCGCGCGTTGGAACACCCAGTTCGGCGGTGCACAATTTGGCATCCGTCCGCCCTGGATAGGCACGCGAAACGGCAACTTTCCGATTTGGCCGTCTTCTTGGTGGAGGTCTCTTGCTCGATAAGAGCGCCTTTTTGACCCGTTCGCGGAGCTGATCCAGTTCTTGAAGCTGAGTGACGAGGTGGGCAGTTGTGTCTGTGACGGAGGCGATCCGTCGTTGAAGCACACTCATCGCAAAACTCCACTCTACCTAATATACAAAATACGAACAGACCGTCTGCCGGTCCTTGTCGAATCCACCCAATGAAAAGATTACATCAAGAACGCGGCAGAAATGGGGTGTTAAATTACCTGATTGTGAGCCAAAGGTGATTAATCTTGACGTCACAAATGGTTAATTTATTTGGTTGTATGGAATAACGCGTCAACCGGGGAGGGAAGAAAGGCAAATTCAAGCAGGCTATTGCCCGCCTCTTCCCATCAGCCGCTCCTCGGGAGACGCACCTTCAACGGCGTCTTGCGAGCTCGTGCCCGTCGAGCTTCCGAAGCACGCATTTAATTGCAGGTTTCTGTTTTATTTAATGCGGTCGGGCGGCAGGAGCGAGGTTTAATTGGTTCTGCGGCCATCGTGCCGAGGACCTTGATCGGATCGTCGGCTCTTGCCGGGACGCATGTGGAGATCGCCGCCAGCCGTATCGCGGCGCCTCCTGAGCCCGCGGCGCCGGTGAGTTCATGCCGTGGCGCGCAAGTCGGCGAGGATCACAGGGTGGGCGCATTGGAGAAGGCTTGCCGGACGCGCGGTGTTGCCTGCTTGTCAGGCAGATCGATCAAGGTATGTGCATTGAAATGACCCAACTCTCGATATGCCTCCGAAGTCGATTCTCGCCGCGATAATAGACGCCGAGCAATTCCACCGGGTTTTACTGCATTCTCTTCGCGCGATGCGCCGCATCCTCTGTTCGAGGGATTTGCCCCGCGCTTATTCCGAGGCACATTGCGCGTAATTCAACTCTTGTCGGCAAGCTGGGCCCTTGGCCCAGTGCCTTAAACCGGGCGATCCGAGCTTGGTTTTATCGCCAAAATCGACGTCGAATGTTCACGAGGTACTTGGATGCTTTGAAATCTCGCAGGTGGCGCAATTGCAAGGTGCAGCATTTATCTGCTTTAAATTCACGTTGAATGGCAGATTTGTACCAATTCTTGATTTAACAATGGCGGGAACAATTTTTCTTTAGGGATATTGCCATTATAAATCGGAAGCTGCTCCGAGGGGACGGTTAACGCGGCCACATCACGGCGACCCGATGTCGCCGAAGGGCTCGGAGCGTTGGGCTGCAACGACAGAAGCAGTGCAGGGGAAAATGATTGGTGTTGCCACCAAGGGTGCCGGTTCTATGCGTCGGGTCACTTGCGTAACAGGTTACCTAGCTATATGTGAAACCGTTATATAAGGCAGATCCGATATGATCGAGGTCCTAAAGGGTTACAATATGTCGACGAAGAAATCCGATTTGGAGACCATGTCTTTTGACGAGCTGTGGTCGCTCCATGAAGAGGTCACTCAGTTATTGTCGGTGAGGATAACGGCGGAGAAACGCGAACTGGAGCGGCGCTTGGCCGTCCTCAATCGCGGCATTGAGCCCACCGGCGGAAAAGACCAGGAGAATGCGCGTTCCTTCAACGCCAATGGAAAAGCACGACGCGCATATCCCAGAGTC
>NZ_JAFAVV010000973.1 GCF_019242285.1 Bradyrhizobium sp. | reverse complement strand
TCGACAACCACAAGCCGCCGGATCGCGTCCTGCCGAGCATGTTGTAGGCCCGGCCGCCTCCGCGCACTCGCTGTCGCCCCGGCGAAAGCCGGGGCCCATAACCACAGGCTGGAATGAGGCGATCGATGGCAACCCCGGGCCGTCATGGCCGGGCTTGTCCCGGCCACCACGTCGAGCCACGCACGCGGAAGGGCGTGGATGCCCAGGACAAGCCCGGGCATGACGTGGAGATAGCCGCGCGCCGTAACTGTCGCCTGGGGTTATGGGTCCCGGCTTTCGCCGGGCGACGACTTCCATCACAGCATGCTCAGCAGCACGCGATCCGGCGGCTTGTGGTTGTCGAGGAAGGTGCGAATGTTGATGATCACCTTCTCGCCCATCTCGACGCGGCCCTCGATGGTGGCCGAGCCCATGTGCGGCAGCAGCGTCACCTTGCCCTGCTTGGCGAGCCGCACCAGTTTCGGGTTCACCGCGGGCTCGTGCTCGAACACGTCGAGGCCGGCGCCGCCGATCTCGCCGGCCTCGATCAGCTTGGTCATGGTCTCCTCGTCGATCACCTCGCCGCGCGCGGTGTTGACGATATAGGCGTCTTTCCGGATCAGCTTCAGTCGCCGCGCCGAGAGCAGGTGGAACGTCGCCGGCGTATGCGGACAGTTCACCGAGATGATGTCCATTCGCGCCAGCATCTGGTCGAGGCTTTCCCAATAGGTCGCGCCGAGCTCGTCGGCGATCACGGGCGCGACCGGGCGGCGGTTGTGATAGTGGATCTGCAGGCCGAAGGCGCGGGCGCGGCGCGCCACCGCCTGGCCGATCCGGCCCATGCCGATGATGCCGAGGCGCTTGCCGCCGATGCGGTGGCCGAGCATCCAGGTCGGCGACCAGCCGGGCCAGCTCTTACCTTCGGTGAGGACCGAGGCGCCCTCGATCAGCCGCCGCGGCACCGCCAGGATCAACGCCATCGTCATGTCGGCGGTATCCTCGGTCAGCACCTTCGGCGTGTTGGTCACGGTGATGCCGCGCCCATGGGCGGCGGCGACGTCGATATTGTCGACGCCGTTGCCGAAATTGGCGATCATCCTCAGCTTGCAGTCGGGTGCGTTGAGAAGCTCGCCGGTGACGAGGTCGGTGACGGTGGGGACCAGGATCTCCGCGCTGCGGGTCGCCTGCGCGAGCTGCTCGGCCGACATCGGCGCGTCGTCGAGATTGAGCTGCGCGTCGAACAATTCGCGCATCCGCGTCTCGATCGAATCCGGCAGCTTGCGCGTGACCACGACGAGGGGCTTCTTCCTGATCGACATGGGTTGGCTCTTTGCGCTGGTCTCGAGAGGTCCGTTCAGACCTCGTTAACCGGGTTGTTCGAAACTGCCGATGCCGCGCGGTCCCGGCGTTTCCTTCATGGGTTCCCGATGATCCCTGCAGGATGCGGACGAGGACCTCGGGCGCGTCTTGGTTCTAACGATGTTCCACCCTTCCTAGCAGAAGGCGGGGCCAAGACAAGAACCCCGAAAAAGCCCCCGGAACCGGCAACGGCAGGGCGCAATCGGGGCAGGAATTCAGGGGATCAGGCGAGGCACGGCTTTCAGCTTGAATCATCCGGGTTGGTCGATCTCGTCGGCGGAGATGAAGTGATGGCGTGGGGACGTTTTGGGTCGGTCGCAGCGGTGCTGATCGGCGGTTTGCTGGGCATCGTGAGTACCGGCGCTGCCGCCAAGGACAGTCCCGTGACGACCTCCGGCCTGCCGGTCCCCCGTTATGTCAGCCTCAAGTCCGACCATGTGAACGTTCGCGCCGGCCCCACCAAGGACAATGACGTGGCCTGGGTCTACACACGCTCGGGCCTTCCGGTCGAGATCACTGCCGAGTTCGAGAACTGGCGCCGCGTGCGCGACTCCGAAGGCGCCGAGGGTTGGGTCTACCATTCGCTGCTGTCCGGCCGCCGCACCGCCGTCGTCACCATGAAGCACAAGGATGATCTGGCGCCGATCTATGCCAGCGCCGATGGCACGAGCGCGATCACTGCGCGGTTGCAGGTCGGCGTGGTCGCGCAGGTCAAGCGGTGCGACGCACATTGGTGCCACGTCGCAGGCAACGGCTTCGACGGCTGGATCGAGCAGCAACGGCTGTGGGGCGTCTACGCCGATGAGAAGGTGGAATGACGCGCTGCGCCGTTCACAGCATGTCGGATCGCGAACCCGGAATTTCGAAATTGCGATGTGATGAATTATGCCGGAACGGCAACCGGCTCGGAAAGGCTCAGCGCTTCTTGCGCAGCCGCACGACCATGTCGATACGTGCGATTTCGTAGCCTTCCGGCACCTGTGGCATCTGCGTCAGCGCGAGATGCGAATCGGCGATATCGACCAGCTCATGGCTGTTCTCGAGATAGAAGTGATGATGAGCGCTGACGTTGGTATCGAAGTAGGTCTTGGTGCCATCGACCGAGACCTGGCGCAGCAGGCCGGCATCGGTGAGCTGGTTGAGGGTATTGTAGACCGTCGCCAGCGACACCGGGACCTTGGCGAGGGTTGCCTCCTCGTAGAGCATTTCCGCGGTGAGGTGGCGGGCGCCCTTGCCGAACAACAGCCAGCCGAGCGCCATCCGTTGCCGCGTCGGCCGCAAACCGACGGACTGCAGCATCTCGTTGACGTCATGCCACGGACAGCCGGTCAATGCCGGGTGCCGCCCCACACGAGAGGGGGCGGACTCCGCGCTTTCATCGTTCAGGGATGAACGGTTGTCAGGGGTCTGCACGTACGGCACCGCACACAATTCTCACGATTATCCGGTTGGAATATAGGGGGGAGCTCCGCCAGATGCAAGTTTATCGCAACTAGAATGAACCTAAGAAGGAACCGGGAATAAAGAACCCCTGCGGCGAATTACTGCGCTGGCGGCGCCTTGACGACTGCTGACCCTATGTTATGAGCGCGCCGGCCCGAACGACTGATTTGGCATGGGTGATCACCCAGTGCCGCGGGGTATCCTGGCTGGCCTTCCGGAAGTCGCCCGACCCAAGCAGGATTTGGCGCCTGTCCCGCCCCGCCAACGGGTCTGTTTAGCTTATAGAAAGCGCAATCGGGGATTGCGGAAGAGGCACGATGCTGGAGCGGCGCGGCGGTTATGAATATGAGGATTTGCTGGCCTGCGGCCGCGGGGAACTGTTCGGTCCGGGCAACGCGCAATTGCCGCTGCCGCCGATGCTGATGTTCGACCGCATCAGCGAAATCGCCGATGCCGGCGGTGAGTTCGGCAAGGGCCTGGTCCGGGCCGAACTCGACGTGAAGCCGGATCTCTGGTTCTTCGGCTGCCACTTCAAGAACGATCCGGTGATGCCCGGATGCCTCGGCCTCGATGCATTGTGGCAGATGGTCGGCTTCTATCTCGGCTGGATCGGCGGGGAGGGACGCGGGCGTGCGCTGGGACTGGGCGAATTGAAGCTCGCCGGCCAAGTGCTGCCGAATGTCCGCAAGGTTGTGTACAACATCGACATCAAGCGTGTAATGCGCTCAAAGCTGGTACTGGGAATCGCCGATGGGTGGCTTTCAATGGACGGCGACATTATTTATCGCGCCAAGGATCTGAAGGTTGGCCTGTTCAAGCAGGGCACGGCCCCCGCCTGACCGGTATATTGTGCAGACCAGGATCAAGACAGCAGGACGAGGCGGACATGCGGAGGGTTGTCATCACGGGGATGGGCATCGTCTCGTCCATCGGAAACAACACCCAGGAAGTGCTGGCGAGCCTTCATGACGCGAAGTCCGGGATTTCACGCGCCGAAAAATATGCCGAGCTTGGTTTCCGTTCGCAGGTGCAGGGCGCACCGACCCTCGATCCGGGCGAGGTGATCGACCGCCGCGCCATGCGTTTCCTTGGGCAGGGCGCGGCCTGGAATCACATCGCGATGGAGCAGGCGATCCAGGACTCCGGGTTGGAGGTGTCGGACGTCTCCAACATCCGCACCGGCATCATCATGGGATCGGGCGGGCCGTCGGCGCGCGCCATCGTCGAGGCGGCCGACATCACCCGCAGCAAGGGGCCGAAACGGGTGGGGCCTTTCGCGGTACCGAAGGCGATGTCGTCGACCGCCTCCGCCACGCTCGCAACCTGGTTCGAGATCAAGGGTGTGAACTATTCGATCTCCTCGGCCTGCGCCACCTCGAATCATTGCATCGGCAACGCCTCCGAGATCATCCAGATGGGCAAGCAGGACGTGATCTTTGCCGGCGGCTGCGAGGAACTCGACTGGACGCTGTCGGTGCTGTTCGACGCCATGGGCGCCATGTCCTCGAGATTCAACGACACGCCGGCGACGGCGTCGCGCCCGTACGATGTCAACCGGGACGGATTCGTGATCGCCGGCGGCGCCGGCGTCGTGGTGCTGGAGGAGCTCGAGCACGCGAAGGCGCGCGGTGCGCGCATCTATGCCGAGATCGTCGGCTACGGCGCGACCTCGGACGGCTACGACATGGTCGCGCCGTCGGGCGAGGGCGCCGAGCGCTGCATGAGGATGGCGCTGTCGACGGTGAACACCAAGATCGACTACATCAATCCCCATGCCACCTCGACGCCGGCCGGCGATCCGCCGGAGATCGAGGCGATCCGCAAGGTGTTCGGCGCCGGCGAGAAGTGCCCGCCGATCTCCGCCACCAAGGCGCTCACGGGGCATTCGCTCGGCGCCACCGGGGTGCAGGAGGCGATCTACGCGCTGTTGATGATGAACAACGGCTTCATCTGCGAGAGCGCCCACATCCAGGAGCTCGATCCGGTGTTCGCCGACATGCCGATCGTGCGCCAGCGCATCGACGATGCCAAGCTCGGCACGGTGCTGTCGAATTCCTTCGGCTTCGGCGGTACCAACGCGACGCTGGTCTTCAAGCGGCTGGATGCGTGAGATATCGTGCCGTCGTTCCTCGCGCTTGCGAGGGGTACGTCGATGCCGCGCGGTTTTTCAATCGGTCGAGCAGCGCCTCGGAAGTAGCGGGGTCGCCTGCCCTCGCAGGTGATGACCTCGGGAATGGGTGGAGCACAGCGGCATGCAGGACCTGATGAGAGGCAAGCGCGGGCTGATCATGGGCATCGCCAATGATCATTCGATCGCCTGGGGCATCACCAGGGCGCTCGCCGCGCAGGGCGCCGAACTGGCGTTCACCTTTCAGGGCGAGGCGCAAGGCAAGCGCATCCGGCCGCTGGTCGCCCCGCTCGGCTTCGACACCATGCTGGCGTGCGACGTCGAGGACATCGCGAGCGTCGACGAGGTATTCGCCGCGCTGCGGACCAAATGGGGCGCGCTCGACTTCCTGGTGCATGCGATCGGCTTCACCGACAAGAACGAGCTGCGCGGCCGCTACGTCGACACCACGCGCGAGAATTTCGCGCGCACCATGCAGATCTCCTGCTTCTCCTTCACGGAGATTGCGAAGCGCGCGGTCGAGCTGATGCCGGAGGACGGCGGCTCCATGATCACGCTGACCTACGGCGCCTCGATGCGCGCGATGCCGAACTACAACGTGATGGGCGTCGCCAAGGCGGCGCTGGAAGCCTCGGTACGCTATCTCGCCGCCGATTTCGGACCGCGCGGCGTGCGCGTCAATGCGATCTCGGCGGGACCGGTGCGCACGCTCGCCGGCTCCGTGATCGGCGACGCGCGTGCGATGTTCGCGTTCCAGCAGAAGAATTCGCCGCTCGGCCGCGGCGTCACGCTCGACGAGCTCGGCGGCTCGGCGCTGTATCTGTTGTCCGATCTTTCCGGCGGCGTCACCGGCGAGATCCACTACGTCGATTCCGGTTATAACGTCATCCTGCAGCCGCGGCCGGAGCACCTGTCCTCGCCGGAATGAACGACGCTCAGCCGCCGGCGGCGATCTTCTCGGCGCGCCTGAAGGCTGGCCGTGCGACGCAGCGGTCGATATAGGCGTCGAACGACGGGCGCGACGGCACCATCTTGAACATCCGAACCATGTAGTTCAGGCCGGATCCGATCGCGACGTCGGCGGCGGAGAAGTTCTCGCCGAGCAGCCACGGGCCCTTTTCGAGCGCGCCGTCGAGCACGTCGAACACGCGCTGGGCGTCACCCCAGCCGGCCGAGACCGGATTCATCTCGAGCTTGGTGGCGAGCTGCACGATCGCCGGCTCGACGCAGGAAGGCCCGAAGAACAGCCAGTAGAGATATTTGGCCCGCAGGGGATCGCCGACCGGCGGCGCGAGCTTCGCCTCCGGACAGCGCTCGGCGACATAGGCGCAGATCGCGGCGGCCTCCGCCATCGTCGCCTCGCCGTCTTTGAGCGCCGGCACCTTGCCCATCGGGTTGACCGCGAGATATTCCGGCTTCCGCTGTGCGCCGGTCGAGATGTCCGTCAGCACCCGCTCGTAGGGCTGACCGGTTTCCTCCATCAGCCAGAGCGTCGTGAAGGAGCGTGAGCGCGGCGACCAGTAAAGCTGCATCATGGCGGATGACTCCTGTGAGCTGGCAATTACGGACAGTGACGTGACGCATCGGCTCCGCGGAATCAAGTCTGGACAACAGGAAAATAGCGACAAGAGGCGCAAATCTCGCGGCACGAGATTCTCTGGAAGAGCACTGGAATTCTCCATCCAGATACGGGCGACCTCAGCGCGCGCTGCGTGCCGCCGACGCGCGCCTGCCGCGCGTCTTGCCGGCCGACAGGCACACCACGTCCGAAATCTGCTGAAGCTGTCCGGCCAACGGGCTGGTCTTGCGCCAGACCATGCCGATGGTCCGCGACGGCTGCGGGTTCCTGAAGCGTGCCACCGAGACCGATGCGGAGCGCGTTTCGACGCTGACGGCCATCTCCGGGATCAATGTCACGCCGATGCCGGCGCCGACCATCTGCACCAGGGTCGACAGCGAGCTCGCGTCCAGCACCTCGCGCGGCGGTGACGATTGCATGTTGCAGAACGACAGCGCCTGGTCGCGAAAGCAGTGTCCCTCTTCGAGCAGCAGGAGCTTCATCTCGCGCAGCCTCTCCCGGCTCGGCACCGGCGTGCCTTCGTCCGCACCCGGCCGCACCAGCAGGAAGGTCTCGGTGAACAACGCGACCTCGGTCAGCAACGGCTCGGACACCGGCAATGCGACGATGGCCGTATCGAGCCGGCCTTCGGCCACCTCCTTGATCAGCTTCGGCGTCAGCGTCTCGCGCACATGGATGTCGAGCTCCGGATGCAGTCGGGCGAGGTTCTCGATCACCTTCGGCAGCAGATAGGGCGCAATCGTCGGGATCATGCCGATGCGGAGCCGGCCTGCGAGCCGGTCCCGCGAGGCGCGCGCGAAATCGCCGAGCTCGTCGACGGCGCGCAGGATGTCCCGGACGCGCTGCGCCAGCTCCTCGCCGAAGGTCGTCAGCGCCACCTGTCGTGCGCTGCGCTCCAGCAGCACCCCGCCGAGGGCGTCCTCCAGCTCCTTGATCTGCATCGAGAGTGCCGGCTGCGAGATCGCGCAGGCTTCGGCGGCGCGTCCGAAGTGCCCGTGCCGCGCCAATGCATCGAAGTACCGAAGCTGCCGCATCGTCAGATTCAGCATCAAAAAAACTTATCGCAGCGATCAAGAAAGTCAACTTCACCTGATCGCATCCATTGCGTAGATTGCGCCCGCCTGGTTCAAGGCGGAACCCCCACCGCCAGAGGAGACAATCATGGATGACAGGACCAAATGCCCATTTGGCGCGCGCGGACAAGCCAACCGCGACTGGTGGCCGGATGCGCTCGACGTTTCGATTCTCCACCGCAATTCCGACTTGTCCGATCCGATGGGCGAGGCGTTCGACTACGCCAAGGAGTTCAAGACCCTCGACCTCAACGCGGTGGTCAAGGACCTGACTGCGTTGATGACGGATTCGCAGGAATGGTGGCCGGCCGATTTCGGTCACTATGGCGGCCTGATGATCCGCATGGCGTGGCACAGCGCGGGCACCTACCGCATCACGGACGGCCGCGGCGGCGCCGGTGCCGGTCAGCAGCGCTTCGCGCCGCTCAATAGCTGGCCCGACAACGCCAACCTCGACAAGGCGCGCCGGTTGTTGTGGCCGATCAAGCAGAAATACGGCCGCAAGATTTCCTGGGCCGACCTGATGATCCTCGCGGGCAACGTCGCGCTCGAATCGATGGGCTTCAAGACCTTCGGCTTCGCCGGCGGCCGCGCCGACGTCTGGGAGCCCGAGGAGCTGTTCTGGGGGCCCGAGGGCACCTGGCTCGGCGACGAGCGCTATAGCGGCGAGCGCCAGCTTGCCGAGCCGCTCGGCGCCGTGCAGATGGGCCTGATCTATGTCAATCCGGAAGGGCCGAACGGCAATCCTGATCCGGTCGCCGCGGCCAAGGACATCCGCGAGACGTTCTTCCGCATGGCGATGAACGACGAGGAGACCGTCGCGCTGATCGCTGGAGGCCACTCCTTCGGCAAGACCCACGGCGCCGGCGATCCGTCACTGGTGGGCGCGGACCCCGAAAGCGGTGCCATCGAGGACCAGGGCCTCGGCTGGAAGAGCAAGCATGGCAGCGGCGTCGGCGCCGACGCCATCACCGGCGGCCCGGAGGTGACCTGGACCCAGACGCCGACCAAGTGGAGCAATCTGTTCTTCAAGAACCTGTTCGAGAACGAATGGGAGCTGACCAAGAGCCCGGCCGGCGCCAAGCAGTGGCAGGCCAAGGGTGCCGGGGCCTCGATCCCGGACGCATTCGACACGTCGAAGAAGCATGTGCCGACCATGCTCACCACCGACCTGTCGCTGCGCCTCGACCCCGCCTATGGGAAGATCTCGCGGCGCTTCTACGAGCATCCGGAGCAGTTCGCCGATGCGTTCGCGCGCGCATGGTTCAAGCTCACGCACCGCGACATGGGCCCGGTTGCGCGCTATCTCGGCCCGCTGGTGCCGAAGGAGACGCTGATCTGGCAGGACCCGATCCCGGCCGCGGATCATCCGCCGATCGGTGAGCCGGACATTGCCGCGCTGAAGGCGAAGATTCTCGCCTCCGGCCTGTCGGTATCGCAGCTCGTCTCGGCCGCCTGGGCGTCGGCCTCGACGTTCCGCGGTTCCGACAAGCGCGGCGGCGCCAATGGTGCGCGCGTCCGTCTTGCGCCGCAGAAGGATTGGGAGGTCAACCAGCCGGCCGAGCTCAAGACGGTGCTGGCGAAGCTCGAGGCGATCCAGAAGGAATCCGGCAAGAAGGTCTCGCTGGCCGACCTGATCGTGCTCGGCGGCTGCGCCGCGGTCGAAAAGGCTGCCAAGGACGCCGGGATCGACGTGAAGGTTCCGTTCACGCCGGGCCGCATGGACGCGTCGCAGGACCAGACCGACGTCGAATCCTTCGCTCCGCTCGAGCCGCGGGCCGATGGCTTCCGCAACTACGTCAGCAGCAAGAAGCACCAGTTCATGCAGCCTGAGGAGGCGTTGGTGGACCGGGCGCAGCTCTTGCGGTTGACGGGCCCCGAGATGACGGTGCTCATCGGCGGGCTGCGCGTCCTCGGCGCCAATGCCGGCGGATCGAAGCACGGCGTGTTGACCAAGGAGCCCGGCAAGTTGACGAACGACTTCTTCGTCAACCTTCTCGACATGAGCACGCAATGGCATCCCGCCGGTACCGACGGCGCCTATGAGGGCCGTGACCGCAAGACCAATGCGGTCAAGTGGACCGGCACGCGCGTCGACCTGATCTTCGGCTCGCATTCCCAACTCCGCGCCTTCGCGGAAGTCTATGCTTGCGCGGACTCGAAGGAGAAATTCGCCAAGGACTTCGTGGCGGCCTGGACCAAGGTGATGAACGCGGACCGCTTCGACATCGCCTGAGCAGGCGACGGATCGGACAGGGATCGGGAAGGGCGGCTCGGTGGCCGCCCTTTTTCGTCGATGCGGACAGCGGCGCACGCCTGAGGCATTGCTGGCGTCGCCGGACGATGCAATCATGGACTTCCGAGCCGTTTGCAGTAGCGTTTTTCGCGGGATCGACCATGTGGTGGAGAAGGGCCTGTGTGGTCGTCGCCGTCGTCCTTTGTTCTGTCGTTCGCGTCGCCGAATACCTTCTGAGGCCGTTCGTCTGGCTGATCGCGCTTTGCGTTGCCATCCTGGCGGTTCTGATCCTGATCGTCCCGACGACCGCTCGCGACGTGGCTTATCGAAACGTCGATCCCGCCTCGGAAGCCTGCGATTTCTCTCCGGATCGGGCCTGGGATGTTCTCGCGGACCCGGTCACCGGGACCGATACGCCCGTCGACAATGACGAGATCGCTGCGATCGAGAAGTTTGCTTCCGGAGAATGGCGAACGAAATTCTCGTGCTCGATCCAGCGGCACACGATTCCCGCCGCGTCGGGAGGCGAGCCGCTGTTCTACAATCTGGCGTTCGTCGAATTCAGGGAGGACGGCTCCCCCTACGAGCTGTTCAAGAGTCCCGGGCAGTCCTATTCCCTGGACGAGCTTTCGAGCCGTCTCCGTTTCGTCGCGAGCGACAAGCGCGAGCCGATCACGCAGCTTCGGGCGTTGACCAGCCTGCTGCGGAGAACGTCGGGCCGGAACTACGTCCTGGTGTTCATTCACGGTTGGCGGCACGATGCCCGCATCGGCGACGACAATGTCGCCGCGCTGCGCAGATATGCGGCTCATGCGGCGCGCTTCCTCAAGGAGCGATGCCGCGGCGGTGAGCCGGAGCAATGCGATCGCGTGGTGACGGCCGTCTTCATCGGATGGCGCGGCGCGCGAATCGACGAGCGCCGAATCGTCGATCCGCTCCTCGCGTTCGGAAGATGGCTGGATGGCGACTGGTCGCAATGCGGAGCCGGCAGGCTTGACGCGGTCGCCGCCGGTCAGCGGGCCGGTCAGAAATGCTGGCGGGACGTCCTCGGGGGCTGGGGCAACGCCGCAGCATCGCTGGTTGCTGCGTTGACGCTGTTCGATCGCAAGCCGGTCAGCGAAGCGATCGCGCCACATGTCCTGACCGCGATACGTTCCATCGAGAATACGTTCGATGTCGTCAGGGAAGGCCACGTCATCCCTTATTACGACAGGCTCCAGAATCCCAACCGTCTGCTGGTGATCGGCCACAGTCTCGGCGGAAACCTGCTGACGACCGCGCTCGAGCACGACGCCGTCAAACGCGTCGAATGGCAGGCGCAGCGGAACGCCGATGCGCGCCGAATGGCCGAAAATGGCGGCGCGATTGCGCCACGAGTGAGCCAGCAGAACTACTTCGACTCGCCACTGGGGAATCTCGTGGTGCTGATCAATCCGGCTTCCGAGGCCCGCAAATGGACGTCGATCCAGCGTGCCGTCTGGCAGCACATGGTGTTCAGGGAGGGGGACGCGAAGTCCGACGAGGACTACGGCCACGATTTCTTTCCGGACTACCAGCGTCCCGTGATGCTGGCCGTGACGTCGGCCTTCGCCTGGCCGCCGGGCGGCATCCGCAAGGAGGACTGTGCCGTCGCGTTCAACTTCGACAAGGAATTCAGAGACGATCCGCCTGTCACCCGCGGCGCGGCCGCACTGCGCCGCAAGGAGACGCGCTTGCACACTGCGATCGACGACGTCGATCGGAAGTCCAAGAATGGCGGCGTGATCTACGACAGCGCCACGCACGATCTGTTTCCATTCTTCAAGTTCGATTTTCGACCGATGGCGGATCGCCTCGATCGCTACGGCCGCTATCTCGCTGATCAGAAAGTGCCGCGGCTGTCCTGCGCCGACGAGCGGAAAATCGAGTCGTGGTGGCCGTGGTTGCTGACCAGGATCGCTGCGCTTCTGCGTGACGCCCCGTTCCAGAATTCCGACATGGAAGAAACCAGGACCATCGGCAATCTCGACGTGCCCCGGCACGCCGCGGGCACACTCGACGACTATCTGCTTCCATCGAAGCCGTTTGGCACGACGCATGAGATTCGGGGAAGCGCGAATGCTGCGCAGTCGATGTCCTATTCGAGCCTGGCGACGAGCACGAAGGTCGAATGTCCCATCAGCGACTTCTGGCTCAGCCGGGCGCGTCGTCGGCAATCGCCGCACGGAACGAACTGGAACAGCGAAGAGCTGGCGCCCGCTGCGGCCGACGAAAAATCGGATGCCAAATCGCTATCGGCTCGCATCAGCCACGGCTTCGATATGGCCGGCATCCAGCCAATCACGCGCGCCAACGATCCGTTCTGGAACATGCGAGCCTACGACGACGTGATAGCGGAGCACAGCGGCTATCGTCTTTCTTCCTTCATCTGCGCCCTCAACCAGCTCGTGATGGACGAACCGACCAAGATCCCGGCTCCGCCCAGGCCGGCGATTGCAGCAGACGTGCCGGAAAATCCGGCGGACAAGCTGACGGATCATTCTCCGCCTGTGATCCTCAAGAAGGACTGATCGCCAGGCGACGAACGACGTCGCGATTTCGGAACCATGAACGAAAAAGGGCGGCTGGAGAGCCGCCCTCTGCATCGACGCGCTAGAGCGTTTTCGAGCGAAGTGGATACCGGTTCGCGTGAAGAAAACGCGTCAAAACAAAGAAGCTGGAGCTTCCGTTCCGATTCCATCGGAACGGAAAAGCTCTAGCTCTCGCGGCCTCACTCGCCGGCGGCCTCGCGCGGCGGCGGCGGTTCGGCCTTGTCCGCCTTCGCATCCGCCTTCTGCTTGGCCTCGAGATCCTCGCCGGTGGTCTGGTCGACGGCCTTCATCGACAGCCGCGTCTTGCCGCGATCGTCGAAGCCCAAGAGCTTGACCTTGACCTTGTCACCTTCCTTGACCACGTCGGACGTCTTCTGCACGCGATTGCCCGCGAGCTGGCTGATGTGGACGAGGCCGTCGCGGGAGCCGAAGAAGTTCACGAAGGCGCCGAACTCCATCACCTTGACCACGGTGCCATCGTAGATGTGACCGATCTCCGGCTCGGAGGCGATCGACTTGATCCACTTGATCGCGGCCTTCATGGCCTCGCCGTCATTGGAGGCGACCTTCACGGTGCCGTCGTCCTCGATGTTGATCTTGGCGCCGGTCTTCTCGACGATCTCGCGGATCACCTTGCCGCCGGTGCCGATCACCTCGCGGATCTTGTCGGTCGGGATCTTGAAGGTCTCGATGCGGGGCGCGTATTCGCCGAGCTCGGCGCGGGCGGCGGTGAGCGCCTTCGCCATCTCGCCGAGGATGTGGATGCGGCCCTCGCGCGCCTGGCCGAGCGCGACGCGCATGATCTCCTCGGTGATGCCCTCGATCTTGATGTCCATCTGCAGCGAGGTGATGCCGGCCTCGGTGCCGGCGACCTTGAAGTCCATGTCGCCGAGATGGTCCTCGTCACCGAGGATGTCCGACAGCACCGCGTGGCGGCTGCCCTCGAGAATCAGGCCCATGGCGATGCCGGCGGTCGGCCGCTTCAGCGGCACGCCGGCATCCATCAGCGCCAGCGACGAGCCGCAGACGGTCGCCATCGATGACGAGCCGTTCGACTCGGTGACCTCGGAGACCACCCGCGTGGTGTAGGGGAACTCATGGTGCAGCGGCAGCACCGGGTGGATCGCGCGCCAGGCGAGCTTGCCGTGGCCGATCTCGCGCCGCTTGGTGCCGCCGAGCCTGCCGGTCTCGCCGACCGAATAGGGCGGGAAATTGTAGTGCAGCAGGAACGTCTCCTTGTAGGTTCCCGACAGCGCGTCGATGTACTGCTCGTCCTCGCCGGTGCCGAGCGTGGTCACCACCAGCGCCTGGGTTTCGCCGCGGGTGAACAGCGCCGAGCCATGGGTGCGCGGGAGGAAGCCGACGATCGCCTCGATCGGACGGACCTGGTCGAGCTTGCGCCCGTCGATGCGGCTGCCGTCCTTGAGAATCGCGGTGCGCACGATGTCCGCCTCGACCTTCTTGGTCAGCTTGTTGGCGGTCATCGAGGTCTGGCCGTCCTGGTCGGCGTAGGCCGCCTTGACCTTGGCGCGC
>NZ_JAFAVV010000945.1 GCF_019242285.1 Bradyrhizobium sp. | reverse complement strand
GCCGTCAATGACGTCTTGCCGTGATCAACGTGACCGATCGTGCCGATATTGCAATGCGGCTTGGTGCGCTGGAATTTTTCTTTGGCCATGGGACTCTCCGTTCCGGCTCCTGCTAATCCTCGTGAATGCTGATCAGGCGAATTTCGCCTGCACCTCTTCGGCGATGGCTTTCGGCACTTCTGCGTAGTGATCGAATTGCATCGTGAACGTGGCGCGCCCCTGGCTCATGGAGCGCAGGTTGTTGACGTATGAGAACATGTTGGCGAGCGGCACCATCGCCGTGATGACGTTGGCGTTGCCGCGCATGTCCTGGCCCTGGATCTGGCCGCGACGCGAGTTGAGATCGCCGATGACGGAGCCGGTGTAATCCTCCGGCGTCACCACCTCGACCTTCATAATCGGCTCGAGCAGCACGGACTTCCCTTTGACCAGCGCCTCGCGGAACGCCGCGCGGGAAGCGATTTCGAAAGCCAGCGCTGAGGAGTCGACGTCGTGATACTTGCCGTCGACGAGCTGCACCTTGACGTCGACCACCGGGAAGCCCGCGACCACGCCCGAGGACATCACGCTGTTCAGGCCCTTTTCGACGCCGGGGATGTATTCCTTCGGCACTGCGCCGCCGACGATCTTCGACTCGAACTCATAGCCCTTGCCCGGCTCGTTCGGCTCGACGATGATCGACACTTCGGCGAACTGGCCGGTACCACCGGTCTGCTTCTTGTGCGTGTACTTCACCTCGGCGCGCTTGGTGACGCGCTCGCGGAACGCCACCTGCGGCGCGCCGATATTGGCGTCTACCTTGTAGGTGCGCTTCAGGATATCGACCTTGATGTCGAGATGGAGCTCGCCCATGCCCTTCAGGATGGTCTGGCCGGATTCCTGATCGGTCGACACGCGGAACGACGGATCTTCGGCGGCGAGCTTCGCCAGCGCGACGCCGAGCTTTTCCTGGTCGGCCTTCGATTTCGGCTCGATCGCGATCTCGATCACCGGCTCCGGGAATTCCATCTTCTCGAGGATCACCGGCTTGTTCGGATCGCACAGCGTGTCACCGGTGCGCGCTTCCTTGAGGCCCGCCAGCGCGACGATGTCGCCGGCATAGGCCTCCTTGATGTCCTCGCGGTTGTTGGCATGCATCAGCAGCATGCGGCCGATGCGCTCCTTCTTGTCGCGAGTCGAGTTCACCACGCCGGTGCCGGACGCGAGAATGCCCGAATAGATGCGGCAGAAGGTGATGGTGCCGACGAACGGGTCGTCCATGATCTTGAAGGCGAGCAGCGCGAGCGGCTCCTTGTCGTCGGCCTTGCGGACGATTTCGTTGCCCTTGTCGTCGGTGCCTTTGATGGCGGGCACGTCGATCGGCGACGGCAGATAGTCGACCACGGCATCGAGCAGCGGCTGCACGCCCTTGTTCTTGAACGCGGAGCCGCACAGCACCGGATAGAACGCGCCCGACAGCACGGCCTTGCGGATCAGCCGCTTCAGCGTCGCCTCTTCCGGCTCCTTGCCGTCGAGATAGGCGGCCATGGCGTCGTCATCGAGCTCGACGGCGGCTTCCACCATCTTCTCGCGATATTCCCTGGCCTGGTCGGCGAGGTCGGCGGGGATGTCGACATAGTCGAACTTGGCGCCGAGCGCCTCGTCATTCCAGACGATCGCCTTCATCTTCACGAGGTCGATCACGCCCTTGAAGGCGCTCTCGGCTCCAATTGGGAGCTGGATCGCGATCGGGCGCGCGCCGAGGCGGTCGACGATGTCGGACAGGCACTTGAAGAAGTCGGCGCCGGTCTTGTCCATCTTGTTGGCGAATACGATGCGCGGCACGCGGTACTTGTCGCCCTGGCGCCACACGGTCTCGGTCTGCGGCTCGACACCCTGGTTGGAGTCGAGCACGCATACGGCGCCGTCGAGCACGCGCAGCGACCGCTCGACTTCGATGGTGAAGTCGACGTGGCCGGGGGTGTCGATGATGTTCAACCGCTTGCCGTTCCAGAACGCGGTGGTCGCGGCGGACGTGATGGTGATGCCGCGCTCCTGCTCCTGCTCCATCCAGTCCATCGTCGCGGCGCCTTCATGCACCTCGCCGATCTTGTGGCTCTTGCCGGTGTAATAGAGGATGCGCTCGGTGGTCGTGGTCTTGCCGGCGTCGATATGCGCCATGATACCGAAGTTACGGTAGTCCTCGATGGCATGTTGGCGGGGCATGGGGCTGTTCCTTCAGATTCCGTTCGTTTCGCCTACCAGCGATAGTGCGAGAAGGCGCGGTTGGCTTCCGCCATCCGGTGCACGTCCTCGCGCTTCTTGACGGTGTTCCCCCTGTTGTTGGATGCGTCGAGCAGCTCCGCCGAAAGCCGCTCCGTCATCGTCTTTTCATTGCGTTCGCGCGCTGCCGCGATCAGCCAGCGGATGCCCAGCGCCTGCCGGCGCACCGAGCGGACCTCGACCGGCACCTGATAGGTGGCGCCGCCGACGCGGCGGGAGCGCACCTCGATGGTCGGCATCACGTTCTCGAGCGCCTGCTCGAAGATCGGCAGCGGGGGCTGTTTGGTCTTGGCCTCGATCATGCCGAGCGCGCCGTAGACGATGCCTTCGGCAACCGACTTCTTCCCGGCATACATCACCGAGTTCATGAACTTCGTGATGATGATGTTTCCGAACTTCGGGTCCGGAAGCACCTCACGCTTTTCGGCAGAATGGCGTCGCGACATCTGTTCTGTTCCCGTTTATTTCGGACGCTTGGCGCCGTACTTCGAACGGCGCTGCTTGCGGTTCTTGACGCCCTGGGTGTCGAGGACGCCGCGGAGGATGTGATAGCGCACGCCGGGCAGGTCCTTGACGCGGCCGCCGCGGATCATCACCACCGAGTGCTCCTGCAGGTTATGACCCTCGCCGGGGATGTAGCCGATCACCTCGAAGCCGTTGGTCAGCCGCACCTTGGCGACCTTGCGCAGCGCGGAGTTCGGCTTCTTCGGGGTCGTGGTGTAGACGCGCGTGCACACGCCCCGCTTCTGCGGCGATTGCTGCAGCGCCGGAACCTTCTTGCGCGACTTCTGGTCCGCCCGCGGATTTGCGATCAGCTGGTTGATCGTCGGCATCTTGGCCTTCACCCTCTCAATTCTGCTCGGAACCGTCTCGGGTTGCCGCAACTTCGTTCGGGATTGCCCATCCCGCCGGGCCGCCTGACGCAAGACTCCTTGCGCAAAGCGAAATTGCGCCAACCGCTCCATCCCTGAGCGGAAAGCGCTTCGACGCCGCAGAGGACCTCAAGCCCGCGTCCCGACCGGCATTCGCCGTTCGGTCCGCCACCGAGGTCGTGCATCCGAGTTCACTCTCAAGAGGACGCGCTCAAGAGAACTAAAATCGACTTGGCATTGCCTAGCTATATCGACAGCGTCTGAGCGGCATTCGTCGAGGGTGGTGCCCGTCCCGACTTCCAAAATGAAGCGGCCCGGGTGTTCCGTTCCGACGCTGGCGTAGCTCACCGCCTGTCGTTGAGTGCGCGCCTTTTATAAGTCGGGAAAACCCAAGTCAAGGCGAAACAGCGATCGAGGACAATCGAAGAAAGCCCTCTGCCGTCTCAGTATTCCGCGTCTTCGTCCAGCGCGCGACGCTCCCTGTAAATGGGGTGCCGATCCCGCCCGCGCCAGTATTTGCCGAAAATCGGAAGCAATCCCTGCCTCTTCCCTCCATCGCGGCATATTTTACCCGGGCGATATGCAGAGTTGCTGCGCGAGTTGGCGGAGGCGCTAAAGGCTTTCTTTGCCTTTCCTTGCGCAAATCATGGGTGCTCCGAACGAGGCGCTCGCATGCGGTACACCGACATCGCCATCATCGGCGGCGGGCTGGCAGGCTCGACCGCCGCCGCAATGCTTGGGCGCGCGGGCATCGCGGCCGTCCTGATCGACCCGCACCGGACCTACCCGCCCGACTTCCGGATCGAGAAGCTCGGCGGCGGCGAGCAGGTCGAGCGGCTGCACAGGACCGGGCTTGGGAAAGCCGTGCTGCGCAATTCCACCCGGTGCGCCGAGACCTGGATTGCCCGTTTCGGCCGCCTGCTCGACAAGCCGCCGCGTGAGCAGTTCGGCATTCTCTACGATGATCTCGTCAACACGATTCGCGCCGAAATCCCCTACGCTGTCGAGAAAATCGTGGCCAAGGCGGTGTCGATCTCGACCTCGCCGGAGCGTCAGAAGATCGCGCTGTCCAATGACGAGACGGTGTCGGCGCGCCTCGTGGTGCTCGCCAACGGGCTGAATGTCGGCCTGCGACACACGCTCGGCATCGAGCGCCACGTCACCAGCCCCTGTCATTCGATTTCGATCGGCTTCGACATGTTCCCGGTCGGCCGCCCCGCGTTCGACTTTCCGTCGCTGACCTATTTCTCGGAACGGCCCAGCGACCGCATTCCCTATATCAGCCTGTTTCCGATCGGCAGCCGGATGCGGGCCAACCTGTTCGTCTATCGCGGCTTCGACGATCCCTGGCTGCGCGAGCTGCGCCGGCACCCGGCGGCGACGCTGTCGGCAGCACTGCCCGGGCTGACCCGCCTGACCGGCGCCTTCACGATTCCCGGCGAGGTCAAGATCCGCCCGATCGACCTCTATGTGAACTCCGGCTGTCGCCGGGATGGGATCGTCCTGGTCGGCGATGCCTTCGCCAGCACCTGCCCCGTCACCGGCACCGGCTCTGACAAGGTGTTCACCGACGTCGAGCGGCTCTGCAATCTGCATATCCCCGCCTGGCTCGGCACCGACGGCATGCGGGCCGCCAAGATCGCCGCGTTCTACGACGACCCGGTCAAGAAGGCCTGTGACGAATGGTCGATTGCCAAGGCCCACAGCTTCCGCGCGCTGTCGATCGAGCCGGATTTGCGCTGGCGGATGCAGCGCTGGGTTCGCTTTGGCGCCTGGCTCGGGCTCGGAATGCTGCGGCGGTTCGGCCGGATCCTGTCCAGACCCCATGTCCCGCCGGCTCCGCCCCAGCGCACCGCCGCGCAAGGATAGGACATCAGGACGTCCCGGCCAGCATCATGCCGCCGAGCGCGCTGACGAGCACCACCACGAGCGGTGGGGCTCGCCACGCCGTCAGCAGGACGAAGCCGACCAGGGCGACGGCGAAATCCGCCGGCGTCGTCACTGAACTGGTCCACACCGGGTTGTAGAGCGCGGCGCCGAGAATGCCGACCACCGCTGCATTGATCCCGCGCATCGCAGCTTGCGCCGCAGCGCGTTTGCGAAAGCCGTCCCAGAACGGCAACGCGCCGATCAGGATCATAATACCCGGCAAGAAGATGCCGACCAGCCCGACGATCGCGCCCGCGATCCCGTTGGGCTCGATCCTCGCCACAGTGCCGAGATAGGCGCCAAAGGTGAACAGCGGTCCGGGGACCGCCTGGGCCGCGCCATAGCCGGCCAGGAATGCATCATCGCTGACCCAGCCAGGCCGGACGAAGGCCTCCCGCAGCAGCGGCAGCACCACGTGGCCGCCGCCGAACACCAGCGCGCCCGAGCGGTAGAACGCGGTAAACGGGCCGATCCCGGGCGGCCAGGCGCGATCCAGCACCAGCAGGGAACCGGCGAGCAGGACGGCAAAGGTGGCAAGCGCGAGAATGCCTGCACCGCGCGACACGGGCATCGGGACATGACCCGCCTCCGCCGGCGGTGCACCGCGACAGAGCCAGAGGCCCGCCACCGCGCCGAGCAGGATCACCGCGAGCTGGGTGGCCGACCACGGGCTGAGCAGCAGGATTACCGCGGCGATCGCCGCGACCGAGGCCCGCTCCCGGTCCGGGCACAGCGAGCGCGCCATGCTCCACACCGCCTGCGCGACAATGGCGACCGCGACCAGCTTCAAGCCATGCAACAGCCCGTGGCCAACCGGGCCACCCAGCCCCGACGCGCCATAGGCAAACAGCACCAGCGCGATCGCCGACGGCAACGTGAAGCCGGTCCATGCCGCAAGCCCGCCAAGGAAGCCCGCGCGCATCAGCCCGATGGAGAAACCGACCTGGCTGCTCGCCGGCCCCGGCAGGAACTGACAGAGCGCAACGAGATCGGCATAGGCCTGCTCGTCGAGCCAGCGGCGACGGGTGACGAACTCGTCGCGGAAATAGCCGATATGGGCGATCGGGCCGCCGAAGCAGGTCAGCCCAAGCCTGAGAAAGACCGCGAGCACCTCGGACGCCGTTGCCCGCGCCGGCTGCGGCGCCCGAGCAGGCGTCGTCGCGGGGGGCGCTTCGACGGCCATCACGCGCGCTCCGGTTTCCGGGGTCCGCTACGCCTCGTCGTCGTCCTCGTCTTCATCGTCCTCGTCGTCTTCGTCGGCCGAAGCCGCCGAGTGCGCCGCGAGGTTCTGGTCGTCCCACAGCTTGCGGTAGACGCCGTTCTTCGCGAGCAGTTGTGCATGCGAGCCGCGTTCGATCACCCGGCCGCCGGCCAGCACGATGATCTCGTCCATCTCCACCACCGAGGTCAGGCGATGGGTCGACCAGATCATGGTCCTGCCTTCCGCGACCTTGAGCAGGGTACGGTTGATCGCCGCTTCCGTGGTCTGGTCGAGTGCGGAAGTCGCCTCGTCGAGCAGCAGCACCGACGGATTGCGGATGATGGCGCGGGCGATCGCGATGCGCTGGCGCTGGCCGCCCGACAGCGTGTCGCCGCGCTCGCCGACCACGGCATCGTATTTCTGCGGCAGGCTCATGATGTAGCGGTGGATCTCCGCCTTGCGCGCGGCCTCCTCGACCTCCGCGTCGGTCGCGCCTTCCTGGCCGAGCCTGATGTTCTCGCGGATCGACATGTTGAACAGCATGTTCTCCTGGAACACGACGGCCATGCTCCGCCGCAGCGACTCGCGCGTCACCTTCCTGATGTCGACGCCATCGATGGTGACCCGGCCCTCGTCCGGCACGTAGAGGCGAAGGATCAGGTTGAGCAGCGTGCTCTTGCCGGAGCCGCTGGGGCCCACGATCGCGACGCTCTTGCCGACGTCGAGCTTCAGGCTCAAATTGTCGAGCACCGGCGCGAGGCTGCCCTCGTACTGGAAGGTGACGCGTTCGAAGGTGATGTCGTGGGTGATGCGCGGCAAATCGGGCGCGCCCGGACGGTCCGCGCCGCGCGTCGGCTCGTCCAGCAGCTCCTGGATGTGGCGCACCGCGGCGGCCGCCTGGATCGACACCGGGATGAAATGCATCACATGGGCGATGTTGTAGGACACCTCCCAGAACGCGCTCTCGAAGGTCACGAAGGTGCCGACCGTGATCTGGCCCTTGGTGGCGAGATAGGCGCCGATCGCGAGCACCACGAGGTGCAATAGCAGCACGGCGATGGTGACGGTGCGTTCGACCATGGTCGACAGGAACATGGCCGAGGCCACTTTGGCACGCGCGGCGTCGTTGCGCATGGCGAACCAGCCGAAAGTCCGCCGGTGCAGGGTGAACGCCTTGATCACCGCTTGCGCCGCGATGTTCTCCTGCACCATGCCGAGCAACGCGGCCTCGTTGAGCTTCTGCTCGTAATTGGCCTGGACCGCCTTGGGCGTCAGCACGCGCGGACCGATCAGCGTGATCGGGAACACCAGGAGCGCGACCGCAGCGAGCTGCCAGTTCAGGAACAGCATCAGGATGATGCCCGCGATCAGCTCGAGGAACGGCAGCACCGCGCTGTTGGCGAAGCTCTTCACCGAGCCTTCGAAGGCCGAGAGATCCACTGAAAACCTCGACAGGATCTCGCCGCGCCTGGTGCGCGCGAAAAAAGCCGACGGCAGGTCCTGGACGTGCTCGAACAGGCGGGTCCGCACGTCCGATATGATGCAGGCCGCGAGCCGGGCGTCCCACAGCTCGTACCAGACCGCGACGATCGACGTGAAAATCCCGGCCGCGCCCAACACCGAGAGAATTCGTATCAGCGCCTGGAAATCCTCCTCGCCGAGCGCGTCGTCGATCAGGAATTTGAGGCTGAGCGGCATGATGACGTTGAACAGGGTCTCGACGAGCACACCGAGGCCGACGAACGCCAGCAGCTTCTTGTATTTGCCGAGGTAGGGCTTGACGAAGCCATAGACGGTCGCGAGAGCGCCTGCGGCTTCGCTGGCGGTGAAGACGACGAGATCCTCGTCGTCTTCCTCGTCGAGCTCGAGCTCGGCGTCCTTCTCGTCCTCTTCATCCTCCGGCGGCGGCACAGCCGGCTTGTTGCCGGGGCCGCCGCCAGCGGATGATGCACGCCTGCCTTCGGCTTCCCGCGCGGCCGATTCGTCCGCGGAAGCGGCCAGATTCTCGTCCGACGGGCGGGCCTTGGGCGCCATTCAACCAACCGATGCTGCAGGCCGGCACAGGTGCGAAACCGCAGGGCCCCGCCGACCATTCGCTGCCCGTTATAGCCAGCCCGGCCGTGAATGTTAGCGCATCCGCGGCACCGGCCGAAAATATTTCAGGCTTCGTTGTCGTCGGCGACCTTGTCGAAGAACGAATAGCGCAGGCTGTCGGAGTCCGAATACCAGTCGCCCGGGCCCCTGCCGACGGCAAGTGTGGCCTTCCAGAGCTCGTCGGTACAGTCGCGCCGATGCATCGACAGGTCGAAGCCGTCGGCGAAGAACAGCTCCGACCACTCCCACCAGGTGGCGAGCTTCTTCACCCCGCGCAACAGGTCGTAGCGGTCGATCACCGCCGGCGCCATGTCCGACGTGATCGAGCCGAAGACGAGTCCGGTCTTGACGACGCGGTTCAGCTCGCGGATCGCGCGCGCCACCTGCCTCCCACCGACGTGGCATAGGCTGGTCTCGAACACGAGGTCGAACTCGCCGTCCTCGAACGGCATGTCGACGATCGATCCGAGCCGGTTGAACGCCTTCAGCTCCTCCGGCGTCTTGGCGTGGATCGCGCGGTTGTTCTCGATGCCCCAGGCATCGACCCCGCGCGCACGCAAGGCGCCCACGAGCTCACCGCTCGCCGAGCCCGCCACCAGGAGGCGGTAGCCTTTCGTCCGGTTCCAGACGAGGCGGATCAGCTCCTTCAGATGGTCCGGATCGGTGAACTTGCTCCAGGCTTCGCAATAGGGACCGAGGCCGCGGTAGTTCGCGAAATAGTCACGGTCGATCTTGTCCGACACCGGCTTGGCGGCCTGCGCGCGTCCGCGGCGCAGCCGCATCGTCTCGGTCAGGATGATGTCGGTGGCCGCGTCGGAGGAATCGAGCAGACCGTTTAGCGTCGAATCGAACAAATAATCGCCGACCAGCACCAATCCCGGATGCTGCTGCGGCTCCGGACGGTGATTGGTCATGACGTCGCGCGCCGGAAGTCCGCCCGGCAGCGCGTTCACCGACGACAGCCAGCGATGGATCTTGCCTTCCACGAAATGCTCACGCGCATTGCCGAGCGAAGGCGGCAGCGATTTCAGGGCCGCGATGATCAGCTCCTGGTCGGAGAGATTGGCGAAGGCGAGCGCGTCCGAGCCCGCGATCAGGAAGTTCAGCACGCCGTGGCGGCCGACGTCGTGGCGCGCGCCTTCGTTGTAGACGCAGCAGCCGCCGAACGCCTCCGACATGAACCAGGCGCCGGCGATCTTCTCGCCCCAGTACGGCTCGTCGAACAGCAGCGACACACGGAGATAATGCGCCGGACGGTCGAAATAGGCGATGTGCTTGACCATCGATTTGCGCAGCGCCTCGCCCTCCCAGCCGAGCGTGGCGAGCCAGGAATGCGGCAGGCAGACCAGCACGAGATCGAAGTCGCGCGTCTCCGGCCCCTTGCCGTTCATCATGTTGAGCTGGTAGCGGCCGCCCTCGGTCTTGCCGACCTTGAGGACGCGGTGATTGAGCTGGATGTCCGCGTCCACCTCGGACCGCAGGCATTCGATCAACTGCTCATTGCCGTTCTGGATCGAATACAGGCCGATATAGCCGTCGATATCCATCACGAAATTCTTCAGCGCATTGAGCCCATTGGTATTGTGGCTCTCGGTCGCGATGTCGGAGCGGGCCAACACCTTGAAGAAGCGCCTGGCGATGGGGTCGTCGACCTCCTTGTCGAGCACCTCCTCCGCGGTCATGAAGGCCCAGGGATGCTCGTTGTCGTGGGCGCCGACACCCTCATAATATTCGATCGGCGACACCATCGCCGCGCAACGCTTGCGGAACGCTTCGATGGCGTCCGCAGTCCTTGCACCATACTTGCGGCGCATGCCGCGGACGTCGTTGAGGAGATCGCCGTCGAGCACCACCTGCTCGGCATCCATCGGGATCGTCTGCAGGCCGAAATGCTGGATCAGCTCGCGCAGCGGATCGGGGCCCGTCATCGAGTAGTCATATATCTCGGCAACCCCGGCTTCATAGGTGGCTGACGCCGAATCGAATTTGCGCGTGACGATCTTGCCGCCCAGCCGGTCGGACGCTTCGAAGATGGTGAGGCGGCAGAGATCTCCAAGCTTCCTTTTCAGATACCAGGCGCTCATCAGGCCGCCCGGGCCGCCGCCAACGATTGCTAGATCCAGCATGATTCTTCCATGATTTCCGGGGTCCAGCCGGAACTTTCGGACTAAGTTGGTTCAGCAAAAGCGCTTTTCAGACTGAAGGGAAGATGAACAAAGCAGGTTTCCGCACCGCAGCATGCAAAGAAAACGGCACTGAGGCGGCCAAACCACGCTTTTTTCCACGCGCCTCCGTGATCAAGATAACGGTGCGTATCCGAAGGATGACGTGAAACTGACCTTCCGGGATCCGCATGCGGGAAATGGCTTGCCTCCAGATAACGTTGGAGGCCGTCCCGGGGCGTACCTTCTCTCGGCTTTGCTGAAATCGCTTCGCTTCGATACGTCCGCTGCGGCGAGCGATTCGCGGCGCCGGGCCTTCGGCGCGGCCCGATGATCTCGGGTCACCGCACACGCCCCCTTCAAAAGCTAAAAGCCACCGGCAGGGCATTGCCGGTGGCTTTGGAGGTTTAGCATAAAGTAGGTGTTCGTCTCCTTGAGACCAGGCTGCCGCCAAGACGACCTCGCCGGCTACCTGTTTGAACCATACATAATAAATTTAGCTGAGTAAATAAGCTTTTTAGAAAAAACAGCGACTCGAAGTAACAAGTCCAAGTTCAGCAAAGCGAACGATCAGCAAGGCGAAGAATCGCGCCGGCCGGACCGGCGTTCGATGAAGCAGGATGATTCCGCGCACGGACTCGTCGCCTCATCGACTGCGGAACTGCACGGCCAAAGCAAACCCCGGCGGTTTCCCGCCGGGGGCACTGGCAGATCGCGACAGGCGATCAGCTCAGAAGTTGCGCTGAGCGCGGAGCAGAAGGGTCACGGTGTCCTGATCCTTCAGCTGATAGACGGCGGCCGGCTTGCCGACCGCGGCGCTCGGAACGCTGAGCGTGCCGGCGAACTTCTGGTCCAGATGACTCCAGGTCACATCGCCCGAGAAGGTCAGATTCTTGACCGGAGTCCAGCGCGTGATGAAGCCGAGCTGCCCGATATTGTAGTCCGGGTTGCAGGTCGTCACGGTGCCGGCGGCGACCGCGGCGGCGAAGCCGAGCCCTGGCGTGTTGCAGATCAGGCCTTTCGCCGTGCCGTTGTACTGCACCGAAGCCCAGGCGCCGTACAAGCTGGAGCTCCAGTACGGATCCCAGTTGTGGTTGAACGCACCGCGCATGCCGTAGGTCTGAGTCAGCTGCTGCTGTGTTCCCGCGGCAAACACCGTGTCGGGGGCAAAGCCGAGGCCAACGCTCTGGTAGGCACCGGCCATGTTCGAACCGCCATAGATGGTCGCGGCGCTGTACTGGTTGGCCAGGTCCTGAATGTTGTAGCGGGTCGCACCGTCAGTGTAGACACCCTGGATGTTGATGGTGTCGCCAGGTCCGGTCGGGATGTTCTTGATCTGCAAGGCAGCCTGAACAGCAAAGCCCCATTTGTCGTCAGGGTGACCGGTCAGTTCGGTCGAGCCGAAATACGCCGCATGGTTGTCATGCGCCGCAGCCGACAACTGGAACAGACCCCAGGCCTGATCGACACGGACCATGCCGACGATGTCGGGAGCGATGGTGCCGGCATAGTCGCTGGCACCGAACAGGCCACCGGCGCTCAGGTTGTTGACGCCAGCCTGATAATACTGGGTCGGATCCTGAACCGAGATCGCGGCACTGATGCCCTGGCCGAATTCGGCAGTGTAGGTGAACTGGTTGACGCCGGTGACGTCGCCGCCGCCGCCCACCAGACCGTCGAAGTTGTTGCCGGGATAATTGGTCCAGGGCGCGCTGAACTGCGAGATCGCCTTACCGATCGTGAAGCCAGCGAACTGGATGTAGGCGTAGTAGACGCCGAGCGTGCCGCCCGCGACGGCGCCAGCGTTGGCGTTGTTCGGCGCGGATCCCGGAGCAACGTTCCCCAACAACGGAGCGATGCCGGCGACGGCGCCGCCACCGATCGGTCCATAGACGGTCGAACCAGGCGCAGCGGGGTTGCCGGCGTAGGTGTCGTCCGTCCAGGAGAGCGTGAATTCGCTGAAGGTGCGGACCACGCCGTACTCGGTCGCGGTGCGGGTGTCGACGCTCAGGTCCTGACGAGCGCGCCAAGTGAAACCGTTGGTGAAGCGGTTGTTCGCACCGCCAGCGCCGTTGACATTGCCGCCGGCGTCGTTGTTCGCATTCACCACGACGTCGGCACGCAGGTAGCCGCCGAGCTTGATGCAGGTGTCGGTGCCCGGGATGTACCAGAAACCGGCGCCGTAAAGGGAGCAGACCTTCACGTACTCGACCGCTTTGGCCTTGACGGGAAGATCAGCCGCCTGTGCCCCGCCCACGGCGATGAGAACCGCCGCAGAGCCGAGGACCAGGCTCTTGATCATCTTCATGTTAACCTCCAAGTTGTTCTCTCTCGCAAAGGCTCCGGACCTCCCGGGCTATCGACCCGCAAGGCTGGCTCCTCAAAAACCGCTCAGTCGTTTCGCGCCTTCGGTCACCCCCCGCATGCGCGCGGGACTTGAGCGAACCACCTAACGGGACGATCCGGGACCCCCCAACCGTCCCCGGAACTATGCCTGTGCGGTTTTGATAATCAAAATAGTTTATTCAGTAAGGCATTAGATTGACGAAGCCATGTAACCTTTTTGCAACGGCGTTCGCCGCGCACGGTTTTTATTCCCAGGCCTGGCCGGATTATTGAGCTTATCAGCAATGTTTTTTGCTTGTTTTGCAAACCAAACCGGTCAAGATCGATATCTGCGGAAAAAATTGGCAAGGGGGCGCGCACCTGTCGAGGTGCCCGTAGCGTAGCGGTTTGGGTGCATCCAAGAGATGGAATCAGGATGGTGTCAGGCGATTCACCTGGGTGGTCGCGACCATCAACGTGCATCTGGAGGAACTGCGCTACTTCTGGGCGAAGGCGCTCGGCATCAGCGGGCCGCAATGGCTGATCCTGATGGCGCTGGCCGATATGGATCAGGATAACGGCGTGCCGGTGAACGCGGTCTCCAAGAAGCTTCATGTCGATGCCTCCTTCATCACCACCCAGTCCAAGCTTCTCGAAAAGAAGGGATTCCTGCGCCGCAGGACGTCCACCGAGGACGCCCGGATCGTGCGGATGTCGCTGACGGACAAGACCTACAAGCAGCTTGCGAGCCTGGCCGCGCAGCAGGAAGCGCTGAACGATTTCATCTTCGAAGGCTTCGACGAGAAGGAACTCGGAGACCTGAACGACAAGCTCACTCTGCTGCAGAACCGTCTCGAGAAGGCCTGCCTGAAGGTCATTGTGGACACCTGAGTCAGGCGCAGATCCCGAGGCGGGACGCCACCCAGTCGAAGATGAACTCGTTGGCGAGCGTCGGATTGTCGGCATGGCCCTGCGCCGCAGCCGTTTCGTCGATGGTGAATATCTTCAAGGTGACGTCGCGGCCTTCCGACTTCAGCGCCTCGGCGAACTCCCTGATGCGCTGCGCCCTGAGCCAGCCGCGCTCGCCGGCGGTCACCAGCACCGGACATTTGATGTTTCGCGCGGCCCTGCTCACCGGCAACCGCTGGACCAGGGCCGGGTCGGGCGGCGCAAGCCGGTCCCTGAGGAAGGCGCGTTCATGCAGATCCCAGATTCCGCCGTCGCACACCGCCGCTGCAAAGCGGTCGTCGAACGCAAGGCCGCGTGCGACGAAGGATGAGCTCCAGCTGTCGGCGAGAACCGCGATTCGGTGTGGATCGACGTCTTCCCTTTCCGCGACATGATCCATGATGCAGCCGATTGCCGTCTCGAGGTCCGGCCGGATCATTGCATCACCGAACTCGGTATCCTCTCCTGCCCCGAACAGATCGACCGCGAGGAGCGCCATGCCCCGCTCGGCGGCATGACGCGCCACCTTGTGCAGGTACTCCTCCTTGCGCTGGCCCGGCTCTCCGACGCAGATGATGGCCGGGGCGCGGCGGGGCGCAGCCGTCGCGGGCAGGAAGTAGCCCTCCAGCGGATGGCCACCCGTCCAGGCGATACGCACGGTCTCGCCGGGCAGATTCCGATGCCGGAGATAGTCGCCGGCGCATTCGCGCATGCGCGCAATCGCCTCGCGATACTTCTCGTCCTCACGATCGAACGGAAATGCCGCGGCCTGATAGTAATTGATGGCGCGAAGCCAGTTGCTTCTCGCCGTCAGGCGATGGCCCCGGCTGAGCGCGACGTTGCCGCGGTTGCAATTGACGTCGGCGAGATTCTTCCAGGCGCGAAACCAGGAGACGTCGTCGGCAACGTCGATGCAACTCGCAGTCAAGCAACATTCAGCCACCATTGCGCCGCCCTCCTGCGCCGCGCCCAGCAGCCTGGAAAACTCGGACGACAAGTCTTCACGCTCGGGCCAGTAGGCGCCTCCATGAAGATCGAGGTCGGATGGCATGTGGTGGATGTTCAAAGCGTTGACCCGTCAGCTTATGATCAAGGCAGGCATGGGAGACAAGCGATCCAGGCGCATGGCCACCTGTCGCAGCAATGCGGTCAGCGGCCCTTTGCGATCGGCCAGGCACGGCGCCGTTGCGACGTATCGGGACTCTACTTGCAGGCGCATCAACATCGGCACACCGCAGCACGCGCCAGGAGAACGCGTCACCGTCGTGAATTATTCGCTGAAAATGGCGCAAATGCGCAGCATTCTGGCCGCTGCGGTGCGGTTACCATTATGTGAACGTCGCGATCGAATGACCGATCACACACCGATGAGACGGGCTCGCCGAGCTCTGCGGACGTCAGTAATTATCACGCGATAAACACGAAGTGTTGACGAAGCGATTCGCGCTTCGCTTGCGCATTCGTCTCAATGCAATCCAGCGCTGTCGGTGCGGCCCTGCCCCTCAGCAAGAAGGCCGGCTGATACAGCCGGCCTTCTCGTATCCGCAACAGTCGTTTCAGAACCGCCGGTCATTCCGCCGGCGGCAACGCCAGCGGCTCGACCTCGGGTGCGGCCGGCACGATCGCCGCCTGTTTCTCGCGCTCGTCGAGAATCAGCTTGTCGCGCTTCATCGCGACCTCGCGGATGCGCGCCATCGACGCGCCGGTTCCTGCCGGGATCAGGCGACCGACGATCACGTTCTCCTTCAGCCCCTCCAGCGGATCGACCTTGCCGTTGACGGCGGCTTCGGTGAGCACGCGGGTGGTCTCCTGGAACGAGGCCGCCGAGAAGAACGAGCGCGTCTGCAGGCTCGCCTTGGTGATGCCGAGCAGCACCGGCGTACCGGCGGCGGGCTTCTTGCCCTCCTCCTTGGCCTTCACGTTGAGCGCGTCGAACT
>NZ_JAFAVV010000898.1 GCF_019242285.1 Bradyrhizobium sp. | reverse complement strand
GGCTTCGAGCTGTCGGTGTCGCGTCCGCGCGTCGTGCTGCAGAAGAACGAGGCCACCGGCCAATGGCTGGAGCCGATCGAGGAAGTCGTCATCGACGTCGACGAGGAGCATTCCGGCGTTGTGGTGCAGAAGATGAGCGAACGCAAGGCCGAGATGATCGAGATGCGCCCCTCCGGCGGCAATCGCTTGCGCCTGGTGTTCTACGCGCCGACCCGCGGCCTGATCGGCTATCAGGGCGAGCTGCTCACCGACACCCGCGGCACTGCGATCATGAACCGCCTGTTCCACGGCTATGCGCCCTACAAGGGCGACATCCAGGGCCGCCGCAACGGCGTCCTGATCTCCAACGACCAGGGCGAGGCGGTGGCCTATGCCATGTTCAAGCTGGAGGATCGCGGACCGATGATGATCGAGCCCGGCTGGAAGGTCTATCGCGGCATGATCGTCGGCGAGCACACCCGCGACAACGATCTCGAGATCAACGTGCTCAAGGGCAAGCAGCTCACCAACATCCGCACCACCTCGAAGGACGAGGCGGTGCGGCTGACACCGCCGATCCGGATGACGCTCGAGAAGGCGCTCGCCTATATCGAGGACGACGAGCTCGTCGAGGTGACGCCGAAGTCGATCCGCCTGCGCAAGAAGCACCTCGATCCCAACGAGCGCAAGCGGGCCGAGAAGGCGCGCGAGGCAGTGGCGTAGGAGAACCTTCCCTGTCATGGCACGCGTCAGCCCGGCTGGCGCGTCCTCAGAACGGCTCAATCAAACCGGCCTCTCAATCAAACCAGCCTCGGCGCTTGAACCAGAGCAAGGGCAGAACACCGCTCGCGATCACGGCCAACCAGGCGAGCGGATAACCCCAGGTCCAGCTCAATTCCGGCATTTCCTTGAAGTTCATACCCCAGATGCCCACCAGGATGGTCGGCGGCACGCCGACCACCGAGACAATGGTGAGAATCTTGAACAACTCGTTCTGCTGGATATTGATGAACCCCAGCACAGCGTCCAGCAGCAGTTGTATCTTGTCCGAGAGACGGGTTTCGTAGTCGCTCAGCGAAAGTACGTCCTTTGATACCGAATCCAGCCGCTTCTTGGCCGCCGGCGTCACCCAGTCGTTGCCGACTTCGCTGGCGAAGGAGGCAATTCTCTGGACGCCGAGGAGAACATCCCGTGCTCGCGCCAGCTTTTCGGCTGAGACACCGATCTGCTGCAGCGCCTCCCGCATTCTGCGGCTGGACCTCACCGGCCTGGTGCTCCGCACGAGGCCGCCCTTGAATACATCCCTGGACAAGGCGTCGGTGGTCGCGCCCAGATGCTCGAGGACGTCGGCACCGCGGTCGACCATCGCCTCCAGCAATGCCGTGAAGACGCACATGCCGTCCGCGAGGCTGTCGTCCGTATCGATGCGCTTGGCGAGATCGTCGAAGATCGGAAGCGGCCAGAACCGAACCGTGACCAGGACTCGCGAACCGATGATGAACCCGACGGGCGTGAGGTACGCATCTCCCTGCTCGTCGAGACGCACCGCGGGCGAGCTCAAATATAGCTTGCCGTGGTCCAGGATCAGGCGGCTGGAGGCTTCGATTTCGCTCAGGGAATCCTCGGTCGGTATCTTGATCTTGAGCAGGCGTTCGACGGATCGCTTTTCGTCGTCGGACGGGTGGAGCAGGTCGATCCAGATGGTGTCCGGTGGCAGCTCTGCATCGATCTGCGACAGCGAATCGGACGGATGGCGAAACATCTTGAGCAAGGGTTCACTCCCATGCGGAGAGCCGATTCAACGCGCCGGAAACGGCCGGGTTTTCGATGAGACGTCATAGGGCATGTGGTGGCGTCTCGGCCATCGCAGCAACCGGAAGAGAATGGAAAACCGTGAAACGCCGGGAACCCGGTCAAGCGGCAGATCGGGCATCCGGAAATCGGCCCGAGGGAACGATGCAGACCGGCATGGGTTGGTTCGCATGTCCCATGTCGCGATCGCAAAACCGCTCTTGAGAGCGATCAACATTTATCGAAAGGTGGCCAGACACGATCTGGACCAGAGGACGCGCCGCGACCTTGCCCGACACATGAGGGAATTGACCAAACGAGGGGTGCAGGATCCCGGCCGCCTGACGGTTCACGGGCTCAGCTATCTGCGAAACCTGGAGCGCCAGGACGCCGCGGGATAGGTCGAGAGCCCGACAGCTTCTAGCCCGGCGGCGAACGTGCTAGAGCCGGGCCATGGGTTCCCTTTCCTCCTCGGTCGACATCGCCATCATCGGCGCAGGCGCTGCGGGCCTCGGCGCCGCGCATGCGCTCGAAGGTTCCGGCCTCTCCTTCCTTGTCCTGGAAGGGCGCGACCGCGTCGGCGGCCGCGGCCATACCGTACAGGCCGCGCCCGACGTGCTGTTCGACGCCGGCTGCGGCTGGCTGCACTCGGCCGACCGGAACTCCTTCGTCCCGATCGCCGAGCAGCTCGGTTTCGAGATCGACAGGACGCTGCCGCCCTGGCGCGAGCGCGGTCATGAGAAGGTGTTTCCGCAAGCCGAGCGGCTGGAATTCTTCAGGGCCATCGACGAATTCTATGATCGCATCGAAGAGGCTGCGAAGAGCGGGCACGACAGCTCCGCCAGCCTCTATCTCGAGCCCGGCAACCGCTGGAATCCGATGATCGATGCGATCTCGACCTATGTGAACGGCTGCGAGCTCGATGATGTCTCGATCCTGGACATGGAGGCCTACGAGGACAGCTACGCCAATTGGCGGGTGCGGCGCGGCTACGGCGCGCTGATCGCGGCCTATGGCGCGGCGCTGCCGGTTGTCTTCAACTGCGCCGTGACGTCGATCGATCATTCCGGCAAGCGCCTGCGCATCGAAACGAAGCTCGGTTCGCTTGCCGCCGACAGGGTGATCATCACCGTGCCGACCAACCTGATCGCCCAGGAGGCGATCCGCTTTTTCCCGGCGCTGCCGGCGAAGGTGCAGGCTGCGGCCGGCCTGCCGCTCGGCCTCGACAACAAGGTGATGCTCGGCCTGAGCAACCCCGGCGATCTGCCGGAAGACGGCAACCTGCGCGGCGCCTCCATCCGCACTGCGAAGGGCACCTTTCACCTGCGGCCCTTCGGCCGGCCCTGCGTCGAAGGCTTTTTCGGCGGCAGCTTCGCGCGGCAATTGGAGGATGCAGGCATTGGCGCGCTGGCGGCCGAGGCGATCGACGAGATCGCGGAGATGCTCGGCAACGACTTCCGCCGCAAGCTGACGCCGCTCGCAGAATCGCGCTGGGGACATGACGCATTCGCGCGGGGCTCGTACTCCCATGCACTGCCCGGCCATGCCGGCAAACGCGCGGTGCTCGCCGCCCCCATCGACGACCGGCTGTTCTTCGCCGGCGAAGCCACCTCGCCGAGCTTCTTCTCCACCGCGCACGGCGCCCGCGACTCGGGCGAGCGCGCGGCGATGGAGGCGTTGGCCTCGGTGCCGGTAACTAATGGTAGAGTGGGCTAAGGCGCGAACGCGACGGTGCAACGCATCGCGCGCAGCGACGTGCCCACCATCTCTCCACCTCGTGCTCGGCATGTGAGCACTCTTCGCCTTCGCTCTGGCGAGCTTCGGCGAAGCTTGGCCCACCTACTCGATCACCCGCGCCCGCATTGCCGCATCCGGCGCGAAGCAGGCGTCGTATCTGCCGAATATCCGGTAGCGGTTGCGTGCGACGAGGCCGTAGACCGCATCGCGCAGCGGCTTTGGCACTGCGAACAGCGCCCGTGTCCAGCCCCATCCCGGCAGCAGCGACAGCACCGTCAGCGCGCCATCCGATTTCATGTGAGCGGCACCGCCATGCACCACCGCGTTGGTGTCGGGATCATCAGAGTCGATGCCGAACGCCTGCGCCAGCCGCGTGCCATAGGGCGACTGGATCGGCGTGAAGCGGAATCGCGCGGCCTCGTCGCGCGTCGCGACGAAGCGCACCCAGCGCGAGCAGAACACGCAGACGCCGTCGAACAGGATCACGTCGTCGTCGGGCCATTCGGTCATCGGTTGTCCAATATCGCAAGCGTTATCAGCATCAGCACGATCGCCGGGCCGGTCTTGACCAGTGCACCGAGCGGCTCGAGCCAGAGATCCGGCGTGAGGATCGCGCAGCCGGCAAGGTAGCCGAGCGCGATCACGATGCCGGCGGCAAGGCCCAACCCCGCGGTCCGGCGGAACGCGATCAGGAGGCCGACGCCGATGTCCATCAGGCTGGTGATGGCGGCGAACGGCACGGCGACCGCATCCGGCCAGCCGCGCGATGTCAGGATCGCGGCCGTCGCCGGAAACGAGATCACCAGCGCAATGAACCCCGACAGCAGCCAGAACAGCGCGAGGCTGCCGACGGCCAGCGGCTTGATCAGGAACAGCCTGGCAAACCATTTGTCCTGAATGGTGGCGGCGTGACGGCCGACCGCGTCCGCGAGCGTGGTCGGCACGATGCCGGTCGCGGTCATCCAGGGCTGCGGCTCGCCGGATACGCCGCGGCGCAGCTCGGCCATCGCGTTGCGGCGCATCGGCGGCATCCAGCCGAGTCGGTTGACGAGGTCGCCGCTGGCCGCGCCGAGATCGAGCAGGAAGCCGGGCAGCCTGACGCGCGGCACATCGGCGGTGCCGAGCACGAAGCGGAACTGGTCGATGACCCCGCCAAGCGAAACCTTGTGTGGCTGCATCAGGTCCCAGCTCACGGCTTTCAGCGCCTCGTCCTCGACCGGCCGCTCGGCGAGAAAGGCGATCGTTACCGCGATGTCCTCGACCGCGACCGGCTGGAACGGCGTCGCGCTCTCTTCCGCCGGCAGCTCGATCGGCAAGGCCGCGAGCGCACGCACCAGCGCGCTGCCGCCATAGGCAGCCGGCGCGATCACGAAGCCCGGGCGCAGGATCGCATGCGCAATGCCGGACGCCGCGATCAGCCGCTCTGCCTCGCGCTTGGTGAGGCTGAAGGCGGTGCGGTCCTCGCCGGCCGTGCCAGGAATCGAGATATGGACCAGGCGGATGGCGCGGCGGCTGTCCCGGATCGCCTGCAAGAGCCACGCGACGAAATCGCGATGCACCGCGCCGGTGTCGCTGCCCGGGCCGTCCTGCAGCACGCCGAGACAGTTCACCACGACGTCGATGGCGCGCGCGCCGAGCAGCTGCGACAATTGCTCCGGCGCCATCGCGAGAACGGGCAGCTCCAGGTCGGACGCACTCATGCGTTGCGAGGCGGCGAGCTTCCGCGCAACGCCGGTCACGTCAAAACCGCGGCCGCGCAGCTCGTCGGTCACGAACCGCCCGATCAGGCCGGACGCGCCAAGCACCAGTATCCTGGCCCTGCCCATGCCTGTCCCCTAGAAGCCCGGTTTGGCGATCATCAGCCACAGGATGATCATCACTGCGCCGAAGCCGGGAAAGCCAAACCCGAACCAACGGCGGAACAGCACGAAATAGCGTGGCGGCAGCGCGCCGCCCACGGCCGCGGCCTGGCGCCCGAGATCGCGCATCTCGATCTGCATGAACACGACCGGCACCCAGAACAGGCCGGCGATCGCGTAGAGCACGAGCGAGGCCGAGAGCCAAGGCTCGCTCGCCGCCGTCGACGACAGCATCATCAGCACAGCGCCGGTGAGGGGTTGCAGCAGCACGGCTGACAGCGTGAACAGCATGTCGGCGATCACGACCACCGAAGCCGTGCGGGCGATGAATGACGCATCGCCACTGCGATGCGCCATCAGCATGAAGAACGCGATGCCCGCCCCGGCGCCGAGGATCACGATGGCGCCGAGCACATGCAGATATTTGACGGCGAAATACAGCGTCATTGTCTGGCCGGCGTCGTTGGCCACGGCAGCTTCAGCGCGCCGGCCAGTGTCGGCACGGTCAGTTCCACCCCCTGCTCGCTCTCGGCCATGAAATGTCCCTCACTGCCTGACGCCGGCAGAATGTGAAATCGACCCGCCGCCGCCCTCGAACGCGTCGGCGATCCGGCGCAGACCTTACCCGGCTCCGGCCTCGGTACACGCCACAGTTGAGCGCCAAGAGCCCGGCCTTCCTCACCCGTCGCACCATAGGGCGATGCCGACACGCTTTGAATGCAACACAAAGCCAGAACGAGCGGCGCGAACGGCAATTGAGGAAAACGCATGGAGGTCTGACGTGGCTGCGGGTCGGCGGCAGCCTCAGGAGACACCGCCGACCGACTCAAATCCAGCGTGACCGGATTTTTTTGAAACCGCAGGCGCCGTGGCCGACGGATGGCTATCGCCGGGGCCGCCCTGGAGTTACAAATACCGGCGGCGGTGGCGACCTGTTCTCTTTCGGTACAGAAATCGACCGACTGATGCAGAAAATCCACAGGTTAACCGATCTTTAACGATAGAGCTTGAAGCAAGCGCGCCGACTTGCTTTGATTGCAACCATGAGCACCACGCTAATCGAGGTTCGGCCGGCCAAGGCTGCGGATGCAGCCGCGGTAGCGTCTACCCATGACGAAGCCTGGCGGGCTGCCTACCAGGGCATCATCCCGGGCGCCGAGCTGGAGAAGCTGATCAATCGCCGCGGTCCGCAATGGTGGGACAGCGCGATCCGCAAGGGCAGCCGGGTCAGCGTCCTGGTGTTCGGTGACAAGATCGCGGGCTACGCCAATTACGGCCGCAACCGGGCCCGCAGCCTGCACTTCGAAGGCGAGATTTACGAACTCTATCTACGCCCGGAATTCCAGGGCCTGGGTTTCGGGCGCCGGCTCTTCGCCTCCGCCCGCCGCGACCTGATGCAGAGCGGCCTGCGCAGCATGGTGGTGTGGGCGCTGTCGGATAACGATCCCGCCACCGAATTCTACCGGGCGCTCGGTGGCCGCATGGTGGCCCGCTCGTCCGAGCGATTCGGAGCCAAGTCGCTCGACAAGGTAGCTTTCGCCTGGAGCAATTGAGCGCGGCGACGCCAAGTTCTATATCTGGGCCTATATATCAGGGCCTGTATCCGGCCCTCGAAAGGGGCCTGCCATTTCAGACATCCTGGCCAATCTGAGCCCATTCGGAGCCACGCATGCGCATTGACGCCATCCCGATCGGGACCGATCCGCCGCGCGAGGTCAA
>NZ_JAFAVV010000128.1 GCF_019242285.1 Bradyrhizobium sp. | reverse complement strand
GGCGGAGCCTGGATGGGATTGAGCCATGCGCTGTTCGAAACACCCGAACCCTATTACCCCGATCCGTCGCACGGCCCGCGCGATTTCAATGAGTATCTGATGCCAGGACCGGACGACATTTGCCCGCACGATATCGCGGTGCTGGAGCGGCCTGCGCCCGACGGCCCGTTCGGCGCCAAGGGCCCCGGCGAGATGTGCGCAAACCCGGTGCTGCCCGCGGTCGCCAATGCCATCTTCAACGCGGTCGGCGTGCGCATCGACGATTTGCCGATCACGCCGGAAAAGGTGCTGCGCGCGATCAAGGCGCAGGGCGGCGCGCGGCCGCCGGCGCGGCGTTGAGGCCCTCGCATGGCCGTACGCAGCAACATCGTCGGCATCGACAGCCCCGACGCGCTGGAGAAGGCGCTTCGCGCGGCCTATTACCTCGCCGACGAAGGCCTTGCGACCGCTGCCTACCTCGGCCTCGCGCTCGGTAAGCCGCTGCTGCTCGAGGGCGCGCCGGGGGTGGGCAAGACCGAAGCCGCAAAAGCCATTGCCGCCGTGCTCGGCCGCCGCCTGATCCGCCTGCAATGCTATGAAGGCATCGACGCCGCCGCCGCGCTCTACGAGTGGAACTATCCGCGGCAGATGCTGGCAATCCGGCAGGCGGGCGAGGAGACGATCGACATCTATGGCGAGCCGTTCCTGATCGAACGACCGATGCTGGCGGCGCTGCGCGCGCCGGACTCCACCGTCTTGCTCATCGACGAGATCGATCGCGCCGACCAGGAATTCGAGGCGTTCCTGCTCGAGTTCCTCTCCGACTTCCAGATCTCGATTCCCGAGCGCGGCACGGTGCGCGCGATGGAGCGGCCGGTGGTGGTGCTGACCTCCAACCGCACCCGCGATCTGCACGAAGCGCTGCGGCGGCGCTGTGTCTATCACTGGATCGACTATCCGACCGCCGAGCGCGAGGCGCGCATTGTGATGATGCGGGCCTCCAGCGTCGCGGAATCGACCGCACGCGCAGTGGTCGCCGCAGTCGGCCGGCTGCGGCGCGAGCCGCTCGGCAAGGCGCCGGGGATCGCCGAGGCGGTGGATTGGGCGGAGGCGGCGACGCTGCTGCACCAGGGCGGCGCGCGCTGGCCGGATGCATTCAAGCGCTCGATCGGCGTCGCGCTCAAGGACGAGGAGGATCTTGGCTTCATCGCGCCCCGGCTCGACACCCTGATCGCGGAGGCGGTGACATGAGCGAGCCGCGCTTGCCGCAAGCTGCTGAGATTTTTGTCAGCTTCGCCACCTTGCTGCGCCTGAACGAGTTCGCCGTGGCGCCGGAGCAGACCACGGCCTTTCTTGCCGCCATCGAGCTGCTCGGGCCGCGCAGCCTCGATGACATTCGCCAGGCGGGGCTCGCGACATTGGCCCCGCCGCCGGAGCGCCGCGCGAGCTATGATCTCCTGTTCGCTATCCATTTCCGTGGACAGGAAGCGCCGGCGCCGACCGAGGGAGACGAGGAGGATGTCGTCCGCTTGCAGGAGGAATCGCGCGGCATGGATGACATCCCGCTCGCCGAGGAAGCCAACGAGTCGGGACTTGCGGCGACCCGCGCCGAGGCGCTGGTGGCGCGCCGCTTCGTCGGCGACACGGCCGGTGACGCCTTGCGCCGTCTTGGGCGCGAAGCCTCCCGGCGTCTGCCGCGGCGTCGTGGCCATCGCCGCATGCGCGCGCGTCGCGGTGCCTTCGCCGATCTGCGCCGTACCTTGCGCGACAGCCTGCGCAGCGACGGCGAGATGCTGCGGCTGCGGCGCCTGAAGCGGCGGCCACGGCCGCGCAAGCTGTTGGTCCTGATCGACATCTCCGGCTCGATGAAGGCCCACACCCAGGACTACCTGCGCTTTGCGCATGCGGCGACGCAGGTTGCGCCGCGGGTCGAGACCTTCACGTTCGGCACGCGGCTCACCCGCATCTCCCGCGCCATGCGCCTGCGCGATCGCGTGCGGGCGCTCGTCGAGGCGGAGGCGGTGGTCGACGACTGGGACGGCGGCACCCGCATCGGCGAGGCGCTT
>NZ_JAFAVV010000942.1 GCF_019242285.1 Bradyrhizobium sp. | reverse complement strand
GCACTGCGCTTCATGATCGCGATGCTCTCGTCGGAAAGACGATGCACGCCGTCAGGTCGCTTCTCGATCATCGTCATCTCCATTCAAATTGGTTGTCCCGCACGGTTTCGATCCGTGTTTTCGCGGTTATCGGCCGCGTGCCTTAGCCACTAGACGACGGGACAATGGTGCGTCTTGCAGGTAACGATCCTGCCGCCTCCGCCATGTCAAGGCGGCGCTCTCCCTCTGAGCTAAAGACGCGTGATACTCCGTCCGTGGATCGAACACGGTCAGTGTCGGTGTGTAAAACCGATGCTCTCCCATTGAGCTAACGGAGCGTGGTGCCTGACGCGGGATTTGAACCTGCACTGTGGCTTGTTTTGAGCAAGCGGCCTCTGCCGTTGGGCTAGTCAGGCGATTGGTGCTCCAACCAGGATTCGAACCTGGATCGCGCACGTTCTAAGCGTGCCGTCTCTACCAATTGGACTATTGGAGCGTGATGGTGCTCTCGTCTGCGCCATGCAAGGGCAATTCTGCCATGGAACTAGGAGAGCGTGAATCGGAGCTGCTTGGGTGGAATCGGACCCCGGCGTCGATCTTACGGGGAGGTCTGCCCCCGACCTGAAGCAGCATGGTGCTGGTTGGCTGAATCAAACGGCCGCTTCGGCCTTACGAGGGGCGCGTTCTGTCACTGAACTAAACCAGCAAAGAGGAATGCTTTTTCCAAAGCTGGAGACCGGCCACGAATGACCACCAGACGTCGGGCAGACTTATCCATGTGGTCTGCCAGCAAACTTCAGGCTGAGTCTGGGGATTTTGGGAGTGTCGAACCCGAGGGTCCTTGCTCTCTGCCTGTATCGGCAGAGGTTGGACCTTTGCCGACTTAGTCGAAACTGCGCCCGGATTCGGGCTTCGTATTCCTGAAGAGACCCTTCACGACGCACGGCATCGCCCACGGATACGACTGCGGTTGCAATCGCCGTGTGGCGGCGGTGATATCGATATGTGCTATGTGGCGCACGGGTCTTTCCTTCAGCTTGGGTCGCGGTCCCTAAGGGCTAATTTCGAATCCGTCAAGCGAAAAGATTCTAATGAGGTCTTAAAACGCAGGTGATCCCCGCCCGAGCCTTGAAAGCCGCCGCTTGGCCCACCGTGTCAATAGCTGGCGGCTTCGACCCGATCTGTTGGATAACCTTTGCCGTCAGGCCACCACGAGCAACGGGTAACGGTGTCGACCTCGGGCCTCACACCCGTTGTGCCATTTCTACTCCGCTTATTTGCGCGCAAGGGACGGGATTGGAAGAAAACGCGCGTCGCGGCGGCGCGCGTCCTCAACTGGCTCATCCTCCGGCAAGGCAAGATGTCTGCGACCTCCTTCGTGTTGAATGGCGTCGACCTCATGGGGATAGCCGAGGTACGCGCCGAGCTCGGAGCCATCAAGCGGTTCGCGGCCAAACCTGGCGAGGGCTGACAGTCTGATTGGCTGTAACCGGACATCGGTGTCCGCGCATCCTGTGTGCGCCTCACTGCACGGGGGTGCATTGCAGGTCGGCGCCGATGATGAGCGGACCGCTGTAGTATTTCCGCAGATCGGCAACGGCTTCGTCGATGTCGAACAGGCCGATATGACTGAGGATGAGTTGTCCGACGCCCGCCTCCTGCGCGATGCGGCCGACGACCGCGGGCGTCGCATGGAGAGGAACGTCGGCACCGGGCGCGACGGCCAGATGCATGATCAGAACGTTCGCTCCCTTGGCGAACTCGACGAATTTCGGATCGGTTCCATTCTGATCGGAGCTGAACACGACCGACACGTTCCCAGTTTGCACGCGGTAGGCCAGGGTAGGCATGTTTCCGTGCGGTATTCCCTGCGCCGTCACCGTCGTTCCCTCGCGCTGCAGGACCAGTGACGGCGCGGCCTTCGCAGCATCGATCACGCCGATGTCGAGCCGAACGCTTCCGGTAACAACGCGTCCGATATCGGGCCGTACGCCTCCACCGCCATATGTCCCGCCCAATGCGGACCCCATCACGGGGAACGCACCTGTCTTCTCGTCGAAAAGCCGATTGAGGAACGTCGCAAAATCAGGCGCCGCATCATTGCCCGTCGGACCGAAAATCTTGAGGGGGTCCGTTCGAACTTCACGGCTTGACCAGAGAAACGCCGGCAGGTCGGAAACGTGGTCGGGATGAAGATGGCTGATGCCGACCATCCACAAATCTTCAAGTTTTGCCTGTGACTCGCCGAAGCGGTGCTGAGCGCCGCCGCCCATGTCGATGAGTATTCTGGCGTGGCCGTCGAGCCAGAGCAGATAGCTCGACGAGGCGCGCGTGGGATTCAGTCGGGGACCGCCGGAGCCGAGAATCTGCACCGCGACCGGAGTCGCGCCGCAGCTCTGGCCGAAGGCGCTCTGACTATTCAACGACGTGCAGAGAATCCCGAGCAAGCAGATCATCACAGGTCGAATCATGGGAGCACCCGTTCGGTTCGAATAGGCCCACTAGATCGATCTCGAGAGCGAGCCTGGCTCGCGACGTTGTCATTGACCGCGCGTTGACGGGTCCGCGTCCCCTAGCGGCGGGCCTGCGGCGCCTCGGCCTGCTTGGCCGGCACGTCGCTCTGCACCTTGCAGCTCGACGCGGCGAGCGAGGCTTTGGCCTGCGCCATCAGCCCGGCCTCCGGCGCGAGCGCTTTCAGCACGATCAGGCCGGTCACGGTCGGGGAATCGATGATCAGGCGGTCGGCCGAGGTGACTTCCTCGTCCTCCGGCAGGTCGTCATGCTGCGCCTGGGTCATCAGGTCGAGCTCGATCACCTTCTTGCCCGCCGAGCGGTCGTTGATCGCGTAATAGGCGAGCTCGTTGCGGGTGTAGAACGACACCGAGGTATAGGCCTGGCTGACCGGCACCGTCAGCTTGAGCGGGCCGCCGGACAGGTCGTAGCGGCAGACCGCTTGCGCGAAGGCGGGATCGAGATAGGGCATCAGCGTGTTGGCGGGATCGGCGGCCGGCAGTTGCGTCACCGCGTTGAGCTCGGTGATCGGCGCAAGCCGCGAATAGGCATCCTCGGTCGCGATCTTCGGCAGCGCCAGCACGCTGACGAGATGCACGATGCCGCCGAGCAGCACGCCTGCGAGGATCGCGAACAGCAAGCGGATCACGGGCACCCCACGGTCGCAATCGCCGGCATCGGCGCCTCGCGCGCCGAGCGCGTCGCCACCCCCACCGGCGTGTCGTACAGCCGCAGCATCAGCTCGTAGCGCTCGATGCCGCCGGTCGGCAGCCAGTTGCCGGAGCGCGAGCGCGAGGCCACGCGGATCTCGAAGCCGCCGTCGGCGCCGCGCACCACCTCCTGGCTGGTGAAGCCGTAGCGCTGCAGCGCGTTGGCGACGAGACGGCCCTTCGGATCGTACAGCGTCAGCGTCCAGAACCGCGCCGGTGGCGTGATGCCGCTGATGACGACGTCGCAGCGGCCGTCGAGCGGCTTCCTCTTGTCGTCGGCCCTGGCGGTGAAGGCGACGCCGTCGCCGGTGCCGATCGGCAGCTCGCCGTTGCGGGTGATGGTGGCGCGCGAATAGGGATCGACGTCGGAGGTGCCGGTCTTCGGGCGCGCGGTCCAGGAGCCGATCTTGAGCGTGCCGAGATTGGTGCCGCGCGTCGCCGTCATCCAGGTCGCGCCGAGGCCGACCGCGGTGGCGATCAGCAGTGCGATCAGGGTGATCAGGATCAGCCGCACGGTCGCGCGATCAGTTCTTGCGCGGCCCGGGCGCCGCGGTCGCTGCCGTCACGTCGCCCGGGCTCGCGGCCGCAAGGCTGTTGGGGTAGGGCAGCGCGCTCGACGAGGTCGGCGGCTTGACCGGCTTCATCGCCTCGCCCTGCGGGGCGGGGTCGGAGGTCCGCGCAATGTCGTCGAGCATCTTCTCGACCTGCACCAGGATGTCGGCGCCGCGCTTGGTCAGCACCGGCGGCGGCCCGGGCTTGATCTCGGGAACGCGCGCCTGCGCGGCCATGGCGGCGGCGTTGGGCTCGCGCGGCAGCTTCTCGCCCATGCCGACGCCCGCCAGCTCCTTGATCTCGATGCCCTGATGCGCAACCGTCATGATGTCGTGCCAAGTCTGCGCCGGCAGCGAGCCGCCGGTCATGCGGTTGGTCGGCGAGTAGTCGTCGTTGCCGAACCACACCGCGCAGGTGAAGTTGCCGGTGTAGCCGACGAACCAGGCGTCGCGATAGGAGTTGGTGGTGCCGGTCTTGCCGGCGGTCGGGATGCCGTCGAGCGCGGCGCGCCGCGCGGTGCCCTCGCTGACGACGTGGCTCATCATGCCCGCCATCTCGGCGGCGACGTTGGCCGGCACCGCCTGCCGCGGCTTCGGCCCATCGCGGTCCCAGCGCCAGACCAGGTCGCCGGCGCCGGTGCGCACCTCCAGCACCGCGTGCGGCGTCACCGCCTTGCCCTTGTTGGGGAAGGTCGCATAGGCCACCGCGTGCTCGAGGATCGTGACCTCGTCGGCGCCGATCGGCAGCGACGGCGTGTCGGGCAATGGCGCCGTGAGGCCGAAGCGGCGCGCCGTCTCGACGATCTTGGCGCGGCCGGCCTTCGGACCGCCCTTGCCGCCGAGCGCGATCGACAGCTTCACCGGCACGACGTTGATCGAGCGGGTGATCGCCTGGGTCAGCGTCACTGCGCCCGAATAGGAATGGCCATAGTTCTGCGGGCAC
>NZ_JAFAVV010000797.1 GCF_019242285.1 Bradyrhizobium sp. | reverse complement strand
GTAGCCGACCTCGATGCGCAGCTTGCGGTCGTTCTTGGCGACGACGAGCAGCGCGCCATCGTCGATCTTCCGGCGCCCGATCTTCCAGGCTTCCGCCACGCGAAGGGAATATTGCTCGATGGTCTCCGGCTCCGTGGTCGGCACGATCAGCACCGCGACCTGGGCGCCCTTGCGCGTTTCGAGATCCTTCAGCCGCTCCGACTGCGACGCGACCTGGTCGCTCGTGAGCGTGCCGGTGAGATCGACCACGCGGCCAGTGAGCGGCGGCACCGCGACGTCGGCGAAGGCGGCGGTGGCGAAGCAGAGGAGGAATGTGAGGAGGAAGGCGCCGACCTTGCTCACGCGCATCATCCCTCAATCTACTTCGCCGGCGCGGGCGCTGGATTGAAATCCACCTTCGGCGCGGTGGAAATTTCCTTCTCGTTGTCGACGGTGAAGTTCGGCTTCTCCTTGTAGCCGAAGGCCATCGCCGTCAGGTTGCTCGGGAACGAGCGGATGGTGACGTTGTAGTCCTGCACCGACTTGATGTAGCGGTTGCGCGCCACCGTGATGCGGTTCTCGGTGCCTTCGAGCTGGGACATCAGGTCGTGAAACAGCGCATCCGACTTGAGCTGCGGATAGTTCTCGGTGACGACCAGCAGCCGCGACAGCGCGCTGGTCAGCTCGCCTTGCGCCTGCTGGAACTTCTGGAACGCGGCGGGGTCGTTCAGCACCTCGGGCGTCGCCTGGATGCTGCCGACCTTGGCGCGCGCATTGGTGACGCCGAGCAGCACGTCCTTCTCCTGCTGGGCGAAACCCTTGACCGAGTTGACCAGGTTCGGAACCAGGTCGGCGCGGCGCTGGTACTGATTGACCACCTCGGACCAGTTCGCCTTGACCTGTTCGTCGTTGGTCTGGATCGCGTTGTAGCCGCAATTGGTGAGGCTGAGCGTGGCGAGCGCCGCCAGCACCATGAAAATCTTTCGCATCGAAATCTCCGTTGACGGAAAGCCGGTCCGGCTGCATCAACCGGAGACGAGGCAGCCTGTTCCGGCCTCGTGCTCTAGCAGAGCGCGGCCGCCATACAACAACGAAAGCCGGCCGCCGATGCAATATCGCACAGAACGTGTCGGCGCCGTATCGGGCGAACGGCCGAGGGGGTTCAACCGCGGCTTGCTGCCCTGGCGTCGAGGATCGCGCGCCACACCTTCTGCGGGGTCAGCGGGGTGTTCAGCCCGCTGATGCCGAGCTCGGAGAGCGCGTCCATCACGCCGTTGGCGATGCAGGGCGGCCCTCCGATCGCGCCCGACTCGCCGCAGCCCTTGGCGCCGAGCGGGTTGGTGCGGCAGGGCGCGGAGTCGTCGAGCGTCACCGAGATCGTCGGAATGTCGTCGGCGCGCGGCACGCAATAATCCTGGAAGCTCGCGGTGAGGAGCTGCCCGCCGGCATCATAGGCGACGAACTCGTAGAGCGCCTGGCCGATGCCCTGCGCGACGCCGCCATGCACCTGTCCGGTGACCAGCATCGGATTGACGGCGCGGCCGACGTCGTCGACCGTGGTGTAGCGCACCACGCGCGTGATGCCGGTGTCGGGATCGATCTCGACCTCGCAGATGTGCGTGCCGTTCGGCCAGCTCGGGCCATCGACCTCGCCCTCGCTGTCGACCGACAGTCTGGCGCCCGCCTCCTTCTCGGCGATCTCGAACAGGCTGATGCGGCGGTCGGTGCCGACCACGGTGAGGAAGCCGTCGCGGTATTCGATGTCCTGCGCCGAGGCCTCCAGGAGGTGCGAGGCCTTCTCGCGCGCCTTGTCGATCAGGTCGTTCGAGGACACCGCGACCGCGGTGCCGCCGACGAACAGCGAGCGCGAGCCGACGCTGCCGAAGCCGACGGCGAGGTCGGTGTCGCCCTGCACGACGTCGATTCGCTCCAGGGCAACGCCGAGCGCGTCCGAGATCATCTGGGTGTAGGTGGTCGCCAACCCCTGCCCCATCGCCATGGTGCCGGAATGCAGGATCACGCGGCCCTGCGCCGTCGCATGCAGCGAGACCTTCTCGGTATGCGCCCGGCCGCCGGTCCATTCGATATAGGAAGTGAGGCCGCGGCCATAGAGCATGCCGCGCTTCCTCGCCTCGCGTTTGCGCGCGGCAAAACCGTCCCAGTCGGCGAGCTCGGAGGCGCGCTCCAGCATGTGGGCGAAGGCGCCGGAATCGTACACCTGGCCCGCGGCATTGGTGTAGGGAAGCTGCGCCGGCTTGACGTAGTTCACCTTGCGGATTGCGCGCGGGTCCATGCCGAGCTGCCGCGCGGCGGCGTCGAACAGCCGCTCGACGATGAACACCGCCTCGGGCCGGCCGGCGCCGCGATAGGCACCGACCGGCGCGGTGTGGGTCATCACCGTCTTGATCTCGAAATGCACCAGCGGCAGGTCGTAGACCCCGGTCTGCACGAACGGGCCGAGCACCAGCGGGATGATGTTGGCGGCGCCCGACATGTAGGCGCCGGTGCCGCCGATCGAGCGCACGCGATAGGCCAGCACCCGGCCCTTGGCGTCGAGCGCGAATTCGGCGGTGGAAGTGAGATCGCGGCCATGGGTGCCGCCGACGAACTCGTCGGTGCGGTCGCCGCGCCAGCGGATCTTGCGGTTCAGCTTGGTTGCAGCGTAGGCGACGAGGCCGTCCTCCGGATAGACATTGGTCTTCTGGCCGAAGCCGCCGCCGATGTCGCCGACCAGGACGCGCACGGATTCCTTCGGCCGCTTCAGGATCGCCTCCGCCAGCACGTCGCGGGTCGAGCCCGGGGTCTGCGACTGCACATGGAGAAGGAGGCGGCCGGTCTCCTTCTCGATCTCGGCGATGGTCGAGCGCGGCTCCATCGCGGATGGCACGAGGCGCTGGCTGACCAGATCGAGCGACACTTTATGCGCGGCACTCGCGAAAGCCTCCTCGACCTTGGCGGCATCGCCGTAGCTCATGGCCGCGACGATGTTGTCGCGTGCCTCATGCCAGACCACCGGCGCATGCGGCTTGGTCGCTTCGAGCGGATCGACCGCCGACGGCAGCACGGCATAGTCGACCGCGATCGCCTCGGCCGCGTCCTGCGCGATCGCCCGCGAGGTCGCGACGACGGCAGCGACCGGCTCACCGGCGAAGCGCACGAATTCGTGCGCGAGCAGGCGACGCGGCGGCACCGTCATCGGCGAGCCGTCCGGCCGCTTGAAGATCGCCAGGGTCGGGATGGTGCCGATGTTGTCGGCGACCAGGTCGGCGCCGGTGTACACCGCTTCCACGCCGGGAATCTCGCGCGCGGCGGCCGTATCGATCGAGACGATCTTCGCATGCGCATGCGGCGAGCGCAGCACGTGGAGCCACAGCGCGCCGTCCTCCGGCTTGTCGTCGATGAACTGCCCCTTCCCGGTGAGCAGCCGCTGGTCCTCCAGCCGCTTGACCGATTGGCCTGCACCGAAACGCAGATTGCCGGGGAGAATGTTCATCAAGGGGTCCTTTGGATAGTTCGAGAGTTGGCCGGCGTCACGGTGGCGATACGCCACTCACGCGACGTCCCTGAGCACCGCGGCGACCACCTCGCGCGCCTCGGCGGAGAGCGGCGCCTGCGGCGGCACGGGATCGCCGACGTCGTAGCCCTGGATCGCCAATCCGGCCTTGATGCAGGCGGCAAGGTTGAAGCGCGCGAACGCCTCGTTGATGCGCCAGAGCTTGCGCTGCAATTTCATCGCATCGTCCCAGCAGGACGCCTGGCAAAGATTGTAGAGCTCGACGCTCTGGCGCGGGATGATGCAGGCGGGACCGGCCATCCAGCCGACGCCGCCGATCAGCATCACCGCGGCAGGGATGTGGGCGGAGGCGGAGAACACCTTGATCGCATCGCCGCAGCGATTCATCATCGAGAGCAGCCGGCCGGTATTGGTCGAGGCGTCCTTGATATAGTTGATGCGCGGATGCATGGCCAGCCGCG
>NZ_JAFAVV010000609.1 GCF_019242285.1 Bradyrhizobium sp. | reverse complement strand
CGCCCGTCCCGCCTCGATGAGAGGGGCGCATCGCGATCGTCACGACACGCGGGGTGGGATGCGATGGACGTGACGCGTCGCCGGACGAGCGGCGCCGTTGCGGACTGCGAAAGCGTGTGGTCCTGATCCCGCGACGCTGGGATCAAGCCTGCTGTCGATGATCGGCAGGCGAGGGTGGCAAGAAAGCCCGTTCACCCGGGAGAGCACGCCATAAGCGTTAACACCATCGCGCAGGGAATGCCGGTGATCTCGGCTGAACCTGTGGTTCCTGCCCCGTGCGTTCTTGTTGCACGGGGGCCATGGGTGAGGCTGGTTCACCCGGCATTCCCTGCGCCCTCCTGGTTTTCGGAGGGTGGATCATTGCACAGCCCGGGCATTTTCATGCCGCGGCAACGCGGACGCATGTCGCGACGCGCGTCGGGTGCGAGCGCGACGATGCTCCGCATCGCGCGGAGCACCGTGCCCACCATCCGTCGACAGCATTGCGTTGAATGGTGGGCACGCTCCTGCCTTGCGCGGCACGCTCTGGTGCAAGACGTGCTTTGGCCCCTACGGCTTTCCCGCAAGGCGACAGCGATTGACTCCACCGCCAATAGTTATAAAACATAACTATTCTGCAAAGGACATAAACCCCGATGGGAGACGCCGTTCACGCCGCAGCCGCGGGCCCTTCCGCGCTGCTGAAGATCGCGAGGAGGGGCGCGGTTCTGACCGTTGGCCTCAACCGTCCGGCCAAGCGCAACGCGCTGAACGACGGTATCATCCTCGCGATCGGGGACTGTTTTGGGAGCCTCCCCGACGACGTCGGCGCCGTCGTGATCCACGGCATCGGCGATCATTTTTCCTCCGGCCTCGACCTTTCCGAGCTCGCCGACCACGACGCGACCGAGGGTCTGACCCATTCGCAGATGTGGCACCGTGTGTTCGACCGCATCCAGTACAGCCGCGTTCCCGTCATCGCCGCGCTGCAGGGCGCGGTGATCGGCGGCGGGCTGGAGCTGGCCTGCGCCGCCCATATCCGCGTCGCCGAGCCGTCCGCCTATTTCGCGCTGCCGGAGGGCCAGCGCGGCATCTTCGTCGGCGGGGGCGGCTCGGTGCGCCTGCCGCGCCTCATCGGCGTTCCCCGAATGATGGATATGATGCTCACGGGGCGGGTGTATTCTGCCACCGAAGGCTCGGCCTACGGTTTTGCGCAATACCTCGTCGAGGCCGGCGGCGCGCTTTCGAAGGCGCTCGAGCTCGCCGAGCGGGTCGCGGCCAACGCGCCGCTGACCAATTTCGCGGTGCTGCAGGCGCTGCCGATGATCGCGGAGGCCAACCCGCAGACCGGCCTCCTGATGGAGTCGCTGATGGCGACGGTGGCGCAGAGCGACAAGGAGGCCAAGCGGCGGATCAAGGCCTTTCTCGAGCACAAGACCGCCAAGGTGAAACCGGGTCAGTCATGAGTACGCAAGCGGACATTGTGAGGACAGCGGCGGCCGGCGACGGCCGGGCGCGGGGGACTGTTGCGCCGCTGCGGCCGATCTCGTTCAGGGATCCCGAGGTCGCGATCGAACGCAGGACCGACGGCACGATCTATCTCCGCCCGACATTATCGCTGGGCCATTATCCGGTGCGGCTGACCGATCCGCTGCAGCATTGGGCCGCCGCCGCCTCCGATCGCGTCTTCATGGCCGAGCGTCGCGGCGGTCGGGGCTGGCGCGAGCTTTCCTATGGCGAGCTGCTGGCCGCAAGCCGGCACATCGCCTCCGCCCTGATCAAGCGCGGGCTCTCGGCCGAGCGGCCGGTCGTGATCCTGTCAGGCAATTCGATCGACCACGCGCTGCTGGCCTTCGGCGCGCTCTACGCGGGGGTGCCGTTCTGCCCGGTGTCGCCGGCCTACTCGCTGATCTCCCGGGATCACGGCAAGCTCACCCATGTGCTGAAGCTGCTGACGCCCGGCCTGGTGTTCGCCGACGACGCCGACAAATTCGCCGAGGTGTTTTCCGAGAGTGTGCCGGCGGGCACCGAGATCGCCGCCTCCTATGGCGACGTGCCCGGGCGCGACGTCACCTGGCTCGCCGACCTGATGGCGGGGCCCCTGCATCCCGGCCTCGACGCGCGCCATGCGCGGATCGGGCCCGACACCATCGCAAAATTCCTGCTCACGTCCGGCTCGACCGGCAATCCCAAGGCGGTCATCAATACCCATCGCATGGTCTGCGCCAACCAGGTGATGGTGCGGGACACTATGGCGTTCCTGAAGGACGAGCCACCGGTCATCGTCGACTGGCTGCCCTGGAACCACACGTTTGGCGGCAACCACAACGTTGGGCTGGTCCTGTTCAACGGCGGCTCGATGTATCTCGACCAGGGCAAGCCGACGCCCGGGGGCATCGAGGAAACCGTGCGCAATTTGCGCGAGGTGTCGCCGACGGTCTATTTCAACGTGCCCAAGGGCTACGAGGCCTTGTTGCCCTATCTGCGTGAGGACACAGCGTTGCGGAAGAACTTCTTCCGCCGCCTGCACGCGATGTTCTTCTCAGGCGCTGCGCTCGCCCCGCACATCTGGGAGGGCCTCGATGAGCTTTCCGCGCGGGAGACAGGCGCGCGGGTGCCGATGCTGACCGGCCTCGGGGCGACCGAGAGCGCGCCCTTCTTCATGTCGGTCAATCCGCGCACCAGCCGTTCCGGCCATGTCGGCCTGCCGGCCTCCGGCAGCGAGGCCAAGCTCGTGCCCAACAACGGCAAGCTGGAGGTGCGCTGCAAGGGCCCGAACGTCACGCCGGGCTATTGGCGCCAGCCGGAGCTCACGAAGGCCGCATTCGACGAGGAAGGCTTCTACAAGTTCGGCGACGCGCTGAAGCCGGCCGATCCGAACGATCTTCACGCCGGCTTCGATTTCGACGGCCGCCTCACCGAGGATTTCAAGCTTGTCAGCGGCACCTGGGTCAGCGTCGGCCCGCTGCGCGCGCGTTTCATCTCGACTTGCGCACCGCTGGTGCGAGACGTCGTGATAACAGGCATCAACCGCGACGAGATTTCCGCGCTGGTCGTGCTCGATCTCGACGGCTGCCGCCTGATCAATCCGACGCTGCCGCAGGACGACATTGCCGTCAGCGCCGCCGACCCGCTGGTGCGCGACGCCTTCCGCGACCGCCTGATGCAACTGCTCGGCACCTCGACCGGCTCCTCCAACCGCATCACCCGTGCCATCCTGATCGACGGGCCGCTCTCGATCGACCGCGGCGAGGTCACCGACAAGGGCTCGATCAACCAGCGCGCGGTGCTGGAGCATCGCAAGGACCTGATCGACGAACTCTATGCGCCGTCGCCGTCGGCGCGTGTCATCACGGCCGGCTAGATGGGAGCTAGCCGAATGGACCGAGTTCACCGCGAGTCGTTCTTACCTCGCCCCGCTCGGGGAGAGGTCGCATCGCATCGAAGATGCGATGCGGGTGAGGGGAAGTCTCCGCGAGTCCCACTCTCACCGAATTCGCGGCAGGCCCTCACCCCAACCCTCTCCCTGTGAAGAACGGGGAGAGCGAGAACAGATATCGAGAAATTCGTTAAAGGAGATCATCATGCTGTTGAAGGATCAGGCCGCGATCGTCACCGGCGGCGCCTCGGGACTGGGCGCCGCGACCGCGCGAAAGCTGGCGGCGCAGGGCGCCAAGGTCGCCGTCTGCGATCTCAACACCAAACTGGCCGAGCAGGTCGCGGCCGAGATCAAGGGCGTTGCGGTGACCTGCGACGTTGCCGATGCGGCTTCTGCCGAGGCCGCGATTGCCGCTGCCGGCAACGCACACGGCCCGGCGCGCGTCCTGGTCAACTGCGCCGGCATCGGCGTCGCCAAGCGCGTGGTCGGCCGAGACGGCCCGCATCCGCTGGCCGATTTCGAGAGGGTCATCAGGATCAACCTGATCGGCTCCTTCAATATGCTGCGGCTCGCGACGTCAGTGATGTCGAAGCTGGAGCCGCTGGCGGGCGGCGAGCGGGGCGTCGTGATCAACACCGCGTCGGTTGCGGCCTATGACGGCCAGATCGGACAGGCCGCCTATTCGGCCTCGAAGGGCGGCATCGTCGGCATGACCCTGCCGATCGCACGCGAGCTCGCGCAGTTCGGCATCCGGGTGCTCACCATCGCGCCCGGCCTGTTCCTGACGCCGCTGCTCGGCGCCCTGCCGCAGGAAGCGCAGGATTCGCTCGCCGCCGCGATTCCCTTCCCGCACCGGCTTGGCCAGCCGGAGGAATTCGCCGCGCTCGCGCTGCACATGGTCGAGAATTCCTATCTCAACGGCGAGGTGATCCGGCTCGACGCCTCGCTGCGCATGGCCCCGAAGTAGGCTTTGTTTCTGATATGGCACCAACATCGCCAAGCGCTCGGTCTCACCTCTTCCCATCGGGGAGAGGCCGGATCGCATCGCCAGATGCGATCCGGGTGAGGGCGCTCGCTCCTTCGATAGACCGTAACCCCTCACCCGCGCCTTCGGCGCGACCTCTCCCGATGGGAGAGGTGGCACCGTGCCCGCCGCAGAATCGAAGGTAACAACAGCGATGTTCGTGCACCGGCGCGAGGTCCAGATCCAGTGGGGCGATTGCGACCCTGCCAACATCGTCTATTACCCGCGCTATTTCGCGATGTTCGACGACTCGACCTCGATCATGTTCGAGGCCGCCGGTTTTTCCAAACAGGATATCATCCATAATTACGGGCTGGTCGGCATTCCCATGGTCGACACCCGCGCCAAGTTCTACATCCCCTCGACCCATGGCGACTGGATCGCGATCGAGAGCCGCATCGAAAGCATCAAGCGCTCGAGCTTCGAGGTGATCCACAGGGTCTACAAGGGCGAGGCGCTCGCGATCGAGGCGTGGGAGACCCGCGTCCTGGTCGGGCGCGACCCGCAGAATCCCGACAGGTTGAAATCGGCGCCGTTCCCGGTGGAGATCGTCGACAAGTTCATGAAGGGCTGAATGTCGCACCACCTGAATTGAGGGGTTGTACGGTCGCACGAAATTTGATCTGCGTTTCGACAACATTTTCAAGGGAGGAATGAATGAAGAGGGCTCTGTTGTCTGCCGCCGCGCTCGCGGCGCTTCTGATGCTGCCGGGCGTGCCGGCTGTCGCCGAGACCAATGAGATCGTGATCGGGATCACCACCACCACGACCGGGCCGGCGGCCGCGCTCGGCATTCCCGAGCGCAACGCGCTGGAATTCGTGCCGAAGGAGATCGGCGGCGTGCCGCTGAAGGTGATCGTGCTCGACGACGGCGGCGATCCGACCACCGCCACCACCAATGCGCGGCGCTTCGTCACCGAATCCAAGGCCGACATCATCATGGGGTCGGCGACGACGCCGCCCACCATCGCGGTCTCGAACGTCGCCAACGAGGCCGGCATTCCGCATTTCGGCCTGGCGCCGTTCCCGATCACGCCGGAGCGCGCCAAATGGTCGGTCGCCATGCCGCAGCCGATCCCGATCGTCGGCAAGGCGGTCTACGACCACATGAAGGCGCACAACGTCAAGACCGTCGGATATATCGGCTATTCCGATTCCTACGGCGACCTCTGGTTCAACGATTTCAAGGCGCAGGGCGTGCCGATGGGCATGGCGGTGGCCGACGAGGAGCGTTTTGCCCGCCCCGATACGTCGGTCACGGGGCAGGTGCTGAAGCTCGTCGCCGCCAATCCCGACGCGATCCTGGTCGGCGCCTCCGGCACCGCCGCGGCGCTGCCGCAGACCGAATTGCGCGAGCGCGGCTACAGGGGCCTGATCTACCAGACCCATGGCGCCGCCAGCATGGATTTCATCCGCATCGCCGGCAAGGCGGCGGAAGGCGTGATCATGGTCTCGGGCCCGGTGATGGATCCCGAAGACCAGCCGGTCGAGGCCGCAACCAAGAAGCCCGGCATGGATCTGGTCAAGGCGTATGAGGCGAAGTACGGGCCGAACAGCCGCAGCCAGTTCGCCGGCCATTCCTATGACGCGTTCCTCGTGCTCGAGCGCATCATTCCGGTGGCGTTGAAGACGGCCAAGCCGGGCACCCCGGAATTCCGCGAGGCGATCCGCCAGGCGCTGCTGACCGAGCGCGAGATCGCGGCGAGCCAGGGCGTCTATAACTTCACCGAGAAGGACCGCTACGGCCTCGACGAGCGCTCGCGCATCCTGCTCACGGTGAAGGACGGCAAGTACACGCTGGTGAAGTGAGGAGGGGACGCTTTCCGCATAAGTTGAATGCGCCCGGTACGAGGCGCCCCGAAGCGGCAATGTGTCGATGTCCGCGCCGTGGACATGCGCCTTCAAAGCAGATGAAATGGGCCGGACGGGGTGGGGACGGCCGGAAGTCATGTCGCTGAAATTCAGGCTCGCCTATCGAAACCTGTTTCATGACCGGCTTCGATTCATCGCGACCATCGTCGGTATCGTCTTCTCCATCGTGCTGGTGACGGTTCAGATGGGCCTTTTCGTCGGGTTCGGGCGCATGGTCACCACGATGGTCGATCATGCGTCCGCCGATCTCTGGATCATGCCGGCCGGCACCAAATGCTTCGAGGATCCCTCGCTGCTGGATGACCGTCAGCGGTTTCGGGCACTCGCGGTCGAGGGGATAGAAGAAGCGAGCGCGCTCGTCATCGGCTATGCGCAATGGCGGCTGCCGGGCGGCACCACGACGCCGGTTTTCATCGTCGGCTCCGAGCTGCGGGGATTGGGATTGCACCCCTGGGATCTGGTCGCCGGCCGGGCAGATGATCTGTCGATTCCCGCCGCCGTGGCTGTCGATCAGTCCTATTTCGAGCGGCTTGGCGTCAGCCGGACCGGCGCCGACGCCGAAATTCGCGATCAGAGAGTTCAGGTGATGGCGGTGACCAAGGGCATCCGCGCGTTCACCACCACCCCCTATGTCTTCGCCGGGCTCGATCGGGCGCGCGCCTATACCGGCGTTGCGGCCAACAAGGCCTCCTATGTCCTGTTACGGGTCGCCCCTGGCACGAATGTGGACAGCGTCCGCCGTCAATTGCAGGCCAATCTGTCCGACGTCGAGGTGCTGACCACGGCCGAGTTTCGAAGCCGCAGCCGCAGCTTCTGGCTGTTCGGGACCGGGGCGGGCGCGGCCTTGTTCGCCGGCGCCCTGCTCGGCATCATCGTCGGCACCGTCATCGTTGCGCAGACCCTGTATTCCAGCACCAAGGATCATCTCGACGAGTTCGCGACCTTGCGCGCGATCGGATCGCCCGGCGCCTATATCTACATGGTCATCATCTGGCAGGCGCTGCTTAGCGCGATCGTCGGATTTTGCGGCGCCGCGGCCATCAGCGCCATCGTGGTCAGGATGACCGCGGAATCCGCCTTGCCGATCGTCATGACGCCGGCTTTGACCATCGGGCTGTTTCTCTTGACCGTCGTCATGTGCGTCGCATCCGCCATCGCGGCCATCGTCCAAGTCATGCGGATCGATCCCGCTTTGGTGTTCACGCGATGAGCGAGCCGGTGCTCGATGCCGTCGACATCGTCAAGCTGCTCGGCAGCGGCGCGGGGGAAGTGCAGGCGCTCAAGGGCGTGAGCCTGTCGCTGCGCGGCGGCGAACTGGTTCTGTTGATGGGACCATCGGGCAGCGGCAAGACCACGCTGCTGTCGATTCTGGGTTGTCTGATGACGCCCACGCGCGGCATTGTCCGGGTTCGCGGCCGACCGGTCGCCGGCGCCGCGCCGGAGGATCTCGCCAGGCTCCGGCGCGATCACATCGGTTTCATCTTTCAATCCTATCATCTGTTTCCCACCCTGACGGCCGAGGACAATGTCCGGCTGGCGCTGGACGTGCGCGGTCAGCGCTCCCGACGCGCTGCGAAGGCGGCGAGGGAAGCCTTGGCCAAAGTCGGCCTTTCCCAGAAGGCGCGAGCGCTTCCGCGTGAACTCAGCGGCGGCGAGCAACAGCGCGTCGCGATCGCCCGGGCCATCGTGGGCAACACCTCGGCCATTCTCGCGGACGAGCCGACCGGCGCGCTCGATGCTCAAAACGGTCAGGCCATCATGACCCTGCTCGCAGAGAGCGCCAGGGATCGGTCTCGCGGGGTGCTGGTCGTCACGCACGATCCGCGCATCCTGCCGTTTGCCGATCGCATCGTGCACATCGAAGATGGCCGGATCGTCAGCGAGGAGGCCGGCGGCGACGCCAAGAGGGTGGGGGAGTCATGATCACGCCAAACGCCCGAACACTTGTTGCCGCCCTGTCGTTGACCGTGCTGGCCGCCGGCTCGCCTGGCCTGCCAGCGGCACATGCCCAGGCCAACGATCAGACCGGCGAGAAGGGTTGGCGCGCGGTCGCTCCAGGCCGGGTCGAGCCGCTGTCGGGGACGATCAGGGTTGCCGTGCCCGTCGCGGGCGTGATCGGCGAGGTGCTGATCAAGGCCAATGACACGGTTTTTGCCGGCGAGCCGTTGATACGTCTCGACGACCGCGAAGCCCGGGCGCGATTGGCCTCGGCAGAGGCGCAGGCCGCGATGCGAAAGCGGGTGCGCAACAAGGAGTCCATGCCATCAGGCGCCGCGGCGCGGCGCCGCGCCGAGGACGCGGTGGCTGATGCCGAGACGGCCGTGTTCCAGACGCAGTCGTTCGTCGACAAGGCGGCCGCCGAACGGCGCGCGGGGCGGGGCTCGGACGCCGATGTCGAGGCCGCCCGCTCCGGACTGGCCCGTGCGCGGGATCGCCTGAAGCAGGAAGCCGCCGGACTCCGCGCGACCGAGATCGACGCGCCGCTGCCGACCGTTGCCGAAGGCCAGGTCAACATGGCGCGCAGTGACCTAGCGTTGGCCCGCGAAACCCTCGACAAGATGACAATTCGCGCGCCGATCGGCGGCACCATCCTGCAGGTGAATGCCAAGCCGGGAGAATTGGCCGCGCCGGCGGCGACGCCACCGCTCGTTCTGCTCGGTGACATCTCCGCGTTGCGCGTGCGCGCCGAGGTCGATGAGCGCGACATTGAAAAGATCAAGGTGGGACAACCGGTGCTGGTGCGCGCCGCGGCGTTTCCCGGGCGCCAGACGGCGGGCTCGGTATCGTTTGTCGCTCCGCTGGTGGAGGCAGGACGCAACAATGCGCCCGGTCAGCGTAACATGACCGACGTCGATGTGGTCGAAGTGCTCGTCAATCTGGCCGAGCCAGGTCCGCTCGCGGTCGGCATGAAGGTGGATGTATACTTCCGACAGGACGAATCCCCGCGATGAAGTACATGCTGGTGAGGTGAGGCTTGTGGACGAAGCGGCGGATCATTGGGTCCTATTCCAGTCCGTAGTGACGATGGCAGGCGGCGCAGATGCCGTCGAGCCGGTCGCTGACCTCGGAAATGGACTTCAGGTCGTGCGCCTCAGCGGCCCGATAGGCCTGGTCGGCAGCGTCGGCCAGCCGCTTGACGTAGCCATTCCACGCCGGGTCGAGCGCCCGTTGCGGGATCATCAGTGCGTTGGTGGCCTCGGCCAGCGTCGCCGCGCCGCTGGTCACCGTCTCCCAGTCGTCGTCGGTCTTGGGCGAGAGGTCATGCTCGCCCTTGCCGTCGATGGTCACGCCGTTGACGCGCCAGATGACCGACGCGGCCGGCGTCAGCACGTGCTCCATGAAGGTCTTCATGTCGACATGAGCCTGGAACGGCGGCATCGCCGCGACATTCTGCGAGCGCGATGGCGGCGCGACCATGCTGGCGGCTACGATGACTGCGGCGGCGAGGATGTGGATGTTGCGCATGTTCAGAGCGGCTGCATGGTGAAGCCGATCCATCGCCCGCAGGCGACGACCGCGATCCAGATGAGAATGGAAAAAGCTCCCGCCACGCGGGCGCGCAAGGGCGGCGTCGGCTGCTTCTCCCATTGCGGCAGGTCTCTTGCGCTGAGGCCATGGAAGACGAGCATGTTCAGCGCAGCCGCGGCGATCAGGCAAAGCTTGGCATCGAAATAGCCGTTGGCGAGGTATTTGGTGGCGTTGGAGATGAAGAGCAGAAAACCGGAGGTCGCGGCGACGGTGAACGCACCCCAAGTCACCGGCAGGATCGCCGCGGCAAGCCGGCCCACCGGCCGCGCCGTGGAGGCGAGCCCGAGCAGCCGCAGGTCCAACACGAGGATGGAGCCGACCACCAGCGAGATCGCAACGACGTGCACGGATTCGATGAACGGGAACAGCGTGTCGTTCTCGCGAATGCTTTCCGCCAGTCCGCTGTCTTCGAGCGTGGCGATGAGGTTCTGCAGCATCATCCGGCCTGTGTGTAGGCGATCCATCGTCCGGCGAACAGGATGCCGCACCAGATGAGGATCGATGCCGTCGCCATCAGCCGGCCGGCGATGCGCCGGCCGCGATCCCGGTCCCAGAACGTCGGCGAGGCCGCGACCGATCCCTGCAATGCGGCCGTCAGCAGGATGGCGAGCAGCAGCAGGATCATCTTGACGTGGAAGGTGGCATTGAGCAGCGAGCGGTGCGGCTCGCCGACGATCAGCAGGCTTCCGGTCAAGAGCATGATGACGAGCACCGGCCAGATCGGCGGCAGGAAGCGCCGCGCCACCTGGCTCAGTGGCTCGTCGCGCTCGAACAACCGGAACATGCGGAGGTCGACCAGCACCGCCGACGAGAACACCAGGGCGACGCAGAGAATGTGAATGGTCTGCAAGGTCGGAATGATCCAGCCTTCCGTCTGGATGGTATGGCTGAGCGAGGTCGCAGCCAGCCATTTCGAGAGCGCACCGAGCGCGGCTTGCATGGCCGGTTCACTGCTCCTCGGGCGACGTCAGGCTGTAGGTCAGCTCCTGGCCGTTCTGAAGCGTCACCTTGCGCAGGAAGCCGCCGGGCTTGCCGTCGCGCAGCGGCGCATAGAAGAAGGTGGCGTGGTCGCCGGGATTCAGCGAGCGCTTGGTCCAGCCGGACCGCGTCAGCACGCCCGGGCTGGAAACCTCGAAGGTCCAGGTGCCGGCCTGCGGGCCGTCCTTGACGTCCGTCTCGACCACGAAGGTGATGTGCGGGTTGGTCCAGTTGACCTGCTTCACGGTGCCCGCCACGGTCTGCATGTGGTCGAGATCGTAGGCCGCATTGGAATGATGAGCGCCGGCGATGCCGGTGAAACCCAGCATCAGCCACGCAGCGAGAACGGCAGCCTTTGGTGACATCAGGTCAATCCTCATTTGTCCGTGTGAACCGACCCGTACGCGCCTTGCGGTGCCGCGACGAAGATGTCGTGGCCGTTCTGGTCCTTGCCGGGAGCGAGGTCTTCCTGCTCGCATTCACCCTCGGTGATCTCGTAGTGGCGTTCGGGATAGCGGCGGAAAATCCGGGTCGTCTTCCACGTCGAGGTGAGCACCTTCGGCGCCGTGATCTCCATGTCATCATGCATCACGTTCGGTTCGGCCAGATGGACGCGCTCGACGATGTGCATGTCGCCGTCATTGGGGATGCCGACCGCCTCGCTGATCGCGATGTAGGCCTGTGGCACGATCGCAATCGTGTCCACCACCAGCGCGTCGCCTTCCCAATGGCCGACCGAATTTCCATGCAGCGTCAAGTCCGGGTCGTCCGGATGCTGGCGTCCGTCCAGGTAGATGCGCCGCAGCCGGTTGCCGTCGACCTCGCCGAGCATCGTGATACGGCCGGGGGTCACGAGCAATTCGAACGGATTATGGGTGATCAACATCCAGCTCGGCATGCCATGCGGCAGGCAGTGGCTGAGGACGAGGAAGGGACGCCCCGCTTTTTCCTCCGTGATCAGATGCCGGACCTGGGACGCTACCTCCGGCTTCCACGGTGGCATGTTCGCCGTCTCCTGTCGCCGCTGGTCCTTGATGTCCGGCAGCCAGACGCCGCTCAGATCGGGCGGTTCGGCGTGAACCGCAACGACGGTCGTGGTTCCGATCAGGGCAGCGACGCGAAAGGCAATCGCCACGTGGTTCGCAAGCGGTTTCACGAATGCCATTCCAGCTCTTCCGCCAGGACAGAATGTGCAATCGCGCACGATAAAGCTGTCGCGCGGCAGGCGCGCTTCACACTTGCGGGAGGTGTATCACTTGAATGTCAAACTCATATCGTGTGTTCAGCCTCCGATTGAAAGCCGAGATAGCTCGCCGCGACGCGGGCATTGCCGGCCATCTCGGCGGCGTTGCCGTTGAGCACGAAGGCGCCGAGCTCCATCACATAGGCGCGGTCGGCGACCTTCAGCGCGGCTTGCGCGTTCTGCTCGACCAGCAGCACCGAAACGCCGCTGGCGCGCAATTCGCCGATGGTACGGAAGATGTCGGCGACGATGATCGGGGCGAGCCCGAGACTTGGCTCGTCCAGCATCAGGAGTTTCGGCGCGCCCATCAGCGCGCGGCCCATCGCCAGCATCTGCTGCTCGCCGCCCGACAGCGTGCCGGCGAGCTGTCGCCGCCGTTCCTTCAGCCGTGGGAACAGCGCGTAGACCCGCTCGAAGGCACTGGCCGCCTGCACCTTCGACACGCGGAAGGCGCCGAGCTGGAGGTTGTCCTCGACGTTCATGCTGGCGAACAATTCGCGATGCTCGGCGACGAGGCTCAGCCCCACCGCAACGCGATCCTCGATCTCGAGACAGCCAAGGTCCGCGCCGGCGAAGCTGACGCGGCCCTTCAGCGGCAGGATGCCCATGACGGCGTTGAGCAGCGTGGTCTTGCCGGCGCCGTTGGCGCCGATGATGGTGACGATCTCGCCGTCCCTGACCTCGAGCGAGACCGCGCGCACCGCTTCGACCTTGCCATAGGCGACATGAGCATCGGTAACCGAAAGCAGCGGGCTCATGCCCCGGCTCCGAGATACGCCTCGATCACGGCCGGGTTGGTCTTGATCGCCTCCGGCGTGCCCTCGGCGATCTTGACCCCGAAATCCAGCACCACGACGCGGTCGGCGAGATTCATCACAAAACCCATGTCGTGCTCGACCAGGAGTACCGACATGCCGCCGTCGCGCAGTTCGCGGAGCAGCATCGCGAGCCGCTGCTTCTCCATGTGGCGCAGCCCTGCCGCCGGCTCGTCGAGCAAGAGCAGCATCGGGTCGACGCACAAGGCGCGGGCGATCTCGACGATGCGCTGCTGGCCGAGCGACAGCGAGCCGGCAGGCTGGTCAATCTGGTCGGCCAGCCCGACCCGCTCGATCTGGCGTGCGGCTTCCGCGAGCAGTCGTGCCTCGTCGGCGCGGTCGAGCCGCAGCATGCTGGCGAGCGCGCTCGCACGGCCCCGCTGATGCGCGCCGATCGCGACGTTCTCCAGCACGCTCATGTCGGGCACCAGCTTGACGTGCTGGAACGTCCTCGAGATGCCGAGCCTGACGATCTCCTGCGGCGGGGCTTGATGAATGGGCTTGCCGAGCACGGCGACGCGGCCGGAGGTTGCCGGCAGCACGCCGGTGATCAGGTTGAAGGTGGTGCTCTTGCCGGCGCCATTCGGGCCGATCAGGGCGACAATCTCGCGCGCCTGCACATCGAAGGAGACGTCGTTGACCGCGATCACGCCGCCGAACTGCTTTCGCGCCTTGTCGACCCCCAGGAGCACGCCGGACAGGCCCGGCCCACGCTGTCGCGGTGGCAGGGACAGCGAAGCGTCCGGGCGCTTGCGCGCCGGCTTCCACGGCAACCAGGAGATCAGCCAGGGCCAGACGCCGGCTGGCGCAAGCTGAAGCAGCGCCACCAGCAGGATGCCGAACACGATGGTTTCGAGCTGGCCCGAGCCGTTCAGCAGCAGTGGGAGATAGCTCTGCAGCACCTCCTTCAAGACCACGACGATGCCGGCGCCGAGCACCGCGCCCCAGACATACCCGGCGCCGCCGACCACCGCGATGAACAGATATTCGATGCCGGGCTCGGCGCCGAACGGCGTCGGATTCACCGCGCGCACGAAATGCGCATAGAGCCAGCCCGACAGGCCGGCCAGCACGGCGGCATGGATGAACACCAGGAGCTTTGCGCGCGGCGTATGAACCCCGAAGGCTTCGGCGGCGATGTGGCCGCGCCGCAACGCGCGGATGGCGCGGCCGGTGCGGGAATCCAGCAGGTTCATGGTGAGCCAGGCTGCGATCAGCACCGCGGTCCAGATCGCATAATAGATCGTCCCGGGATCGATCATCCGCAGCGATCCGATCGACAGCGGCGGGATCGCCGAGATGCCGTCATTGCGGCCGAGAAACCCGACCCTGCTGAACAGATAGAACAGGCCGAGGCCCCAGGCGATGGTTCCGAGCGGCAGATAGTGGCCGGAGAGCCGCACCGTGACGAGGCCGAGCAGCACCGCGGCGACGCCGGACACGATCAGCGACAACGGCAGCGTCAGCCACGGCGACAGCCCGTAGGCGGTGGTCAGGAGCGCCGTGGTGTAGGCGCCGAAGCCGCAGAACGCCGCCTGCCCGAACGAGGTGAGGCCGCCGACGCCGGTGAGCAGCACGAGCCCCATCGCGACCAGTGCCGCGAGCCCGATATTGTCGAGCAGCACGATCCAGAACGGCGGCATCTGCGGTACCAGTGGCACGGTCGCCATCACCAGCGCGAACAGCAGCATCGGCAGCCGTGCCCCCATCGCCTAGTCCTTCTCTTCCTCGACCGCCGGCGCGGCGAGCGAGCGCAGCAGCAGCACCGGGATCAGCAGCGTGAAGACGATGACCTCCTTGAAATTCGAGGCATAGAACGAGGAGAAGGATTCGACGGCGCCCACCAGCAGCGCCGCGATTGCGGTGAGGGGATAGCTGACGAGGCCGCCAATGATTGCGGCGATGAAGCCCTTCAGCCCGATCAGGAAGCCGGTATCATAATAGAGCGTGGTGATCGGCACGATCAGGATGCCCGACAGCGCGCCGATCAGGGATGCGAGCAGAAAGGCGATCTGTCCCGACAGCGTGGTGCGGATGCCGACCAGCCGGGCGCCGAGACGGTTGACGGCGGTGGCACGCAGCGCCTTGCCGTACAGCGTCAATCCGAAGAACAGCCAGAGTGCGACCATGAAAGCGACGGTCGCCGCATAGACGGAAAGGCTCTGCCCGGTGAAGCGCAACGGGCCGAGTGTCAGCGCGGCATCGGCGATCGCTGGGCCGCGCTGGCCCTCCGCGCCGAAGAACAGCAGCCCGAGCCCCTGCAGCGCCAGGTGGGTGCCGACCGCAGCGATCAGCAGCACCAGCACCGAGGTGTGGGCGATCGGCTGGAACGCGATGCGGTAGAGATAGAGGCCGATCAGCGCCACGATCGCAAGCGACAGCAGAATGGAGACCAGGATGGGCGGATGGCGGCTGACCAGGAAGCCGGTCAGCGCCAGCACGATGGCGGGCAGCACGACGTTGGGGACGAAGCTGCGCACCAGCCGGCGAACGTGCAGCGTGCGGCGCTGTACGAACAGATCGAAGCCGAAGGCGGCGATGCCCATGGCGAGCGCGAGGCCGGCCGTGCCCGGCATCTGGCCCGATGCCAGCGAGGCATAGGTCAGCGCGCCATAGGTGACGAACTCGCCCTGCGGAATCAGGATCACCCGCGTCACGGCGAACACCAGCACCAGCGCGAGCCCGAGCAGCGCGTAGATCGCGCCGTTGGTGATGCCGTCCTGCATCAGGAACAGCATGATCGTGGTGTTCAAGAGCGAACGCTCCCCCGTTACCCCTGGCGGTTCGCCGGCGCCTTTCCCTGGCCCCGGCGCGCCATGGGCGGCAGTTGAAAGCGGCCGCCCATTTGATATGGTGGATAACAATTATCGATCATAACCTCAAGGCCGGCCGGCCCGGACCTTGGACGATAGCGGGGAGTTGGGCCGCAGGCGATGACGGTTTCCAGGAGTGCGACGGCCGGAGGCGCGAAAGCCCGCAAGGAGGCTGGCGAGACGGCGACCGGCGAGGGCGCCGCGCTGCAGATGGGCGAGCTGTCCGAGCTGCTCGGCTACGTGCTCAAGCGTGCACAGCTCAGGGTGTTCGAGGACTTTCTGCGCTGCGTGGCGCCGTTGCAACTCACGCCCGCGCAGTTCTCCGTGCTGCTGCTGCTCGACAGGAATCCAGGCCGGAACCAGACTGAGATCGCATCCACGCTCGGTATCCTGCGGCCGAACTTCGTGGCGATGCTCGACGGACTCGAGAGCCGCGATCTTTGTACCCGCACTCGCTCCGCCAACGACCGCCGCTCGCACAATCTGGTCTTGACCGACAAGGGCAAGGCGGTGCTGGCGCGCGCCAAGCGGTTGGTCGCGACCAAGCACGAGGCGCGGCTCAACGAATTGCTGGGGCCGGAAAGCCGTGCGACGCTGCTGTCGATGCTGACCAGGATCGCGCGGGAATTTTGACATGAGATCAAGGAGGAATGAGATATGCGGAAACTCGCTTGGCTCGCTGCCGTCGCGGCGATCCTGTCGATCGGAGCCCTGTGGCCAACAGCCGCGCAGGCGGGCTGCTATCGACTGGGCGAGACCGGCTATCACTGGTAACGCTATTGCCTGGGGCCGCGCTTCGTCTATCCGCACCATCGCGTTTGCCGCCATGGCCGCTGCTGGTATCGCTGACCGGCGGACGGCGTTGCCCTTGCGTCAGCCTCGAATGGCGCCGACGCGGTCGAGCAGGGCGGCGCCGGTGCGGATGCCGTTATGGAAGCAGTCGATCTTCATGTTCTCGTTCGGTGCGTGGTTGGCTTCGTCGGCATTGGCATAGGGCACGACGAAGGCGGGAACGCCGAGGATCTTGGTGAAGACGTAGTCGGGCAGGCTGCCGCCCATCGACGGATATTCCAGCGGGCTCCGCCCCTGCGCCAGCTCGATGGCGCTTCGGATCAGCGCACCGTAGGGCGAGGCCATCGGCACCCGCGAGGGCAGCATACCGCCGAACGGGACGAACTCGACCTCCGGCGCGTATCGCCTCACATGCGCCTCGACCTTCCCGAGCACGTCCTCCACCGTCATCGCCTCGACCAGGCGGATGTCGCATTTGGCAAAGGCCTCGCAGGGCAGCACGGTCTTCATTCCCGGGCCGCCATAGCCGCCGTGAAGGCCGTTGATGGTCAGCGTCGGATGGAACATCAGGCGGTCGTAATAGGGCCGGCCCGGCGGCAGGTCGAGCCGCGTCAGGCCGAGCTTCGCCTTGGTCGCGTCGAGATCGAGCGGCAGGCGCGCCGCGGCGGCGAGCTCGAGCTCGGTTGGCGGCACGATGGCGTCGTGCAGGCCGTCGATCGTGATCTCGCCGGAGGCGTCCTTCATGGTCGCGAGGAGCTGCACCAGGGTCCAGATCGGGTTCGGCACCACGCCGCCGAAATTGCCGGAATGCACATCGCGGCTCGCGTGCTTCACCCGCAGCTCGAAGCTTGCGATGCCGCGCACGCCGTAGGTCATGGTGGGCGTGCCCGATTCGTGGATCGGCCCGTCCGCCGTGACCACGAAATCGGCCTTCAGCCTGTCGCGATGCGCGGCGACGAAATCGGCGATGTGCGGGCTGCCGACCTCCTCCTCGCCTTCGAGCAGGAAGATGACGTTGCAGGGCAGCTCGCCATGCACCTTCAGATGGGACTCGATCGCGAGCAGTTGCGCGAAGTGCTGGCCCTTGTTGTCGCCGATGCCGCGGGCATAGATGCGCCCGTCGCGGATGGTCGGCTCGAAGGGCGGGCTCAGCCACGCCTCCAGCGGGTCCGGCGGCTGCACGTCGTAATGGCCATAGAGCAGAACGGTCGGCGCGCCGGGCTTCTTCTGCCAGCGGCCGAGCACTATCGGATGGCCGTCGGTCGGCAGCGTTTCGGCTTCGAGCCCGATCTCCCTCAGCATCCCGACCAGCAGCCGCGCGACCTCGGTGATGCCGACGTTCTGCGCGCTGATGGAGGGATGGCGGACATAGTCCATCACGCGGCGAAGGAAATCGTCCTTCTCCGCATCGATGTGGCGGAACACGGCGCCGAGCGCGGCGCCGGCCGCAGGAATCTCGCTTGGCATTTGTCGATCAGACCTCGTCGGAAAGCGTCAGCAGCAGTGCGCCGTTCGGCTGCACCGTGACCCTCCAGCCGGGCTTCACCAGCGTGGTCGCATCAAGCTGGGTCACGATCGCAGGACCGTCGAATCGATCGCCGGCACCGAGCGTCTTGCGATCATACATTGGTACCGTCGCCGGCTCATCCGACAAATGTATGGCATGCGTCTCCACGGCTTTCGCGCCCTGTCCCGGCGCGAGGACCGGGCGGGCGGGCTGCGGCATGTGACCGATCGCCTCGACGCGCAATGTCACGAGCTCGATCGGGGCATCGAGCACGAAACCGTAGAGTGTCTGGTGCGCGGCGGCGAAGGCCGCCTCGACCTCCTCGCGCGAGCCGGCCCAGGGAATGGCGATCTCGCTGCCTTGGCCGTGATAGCGCAGCAGTGCGACCTGGTGGCGCTCGCGCTGATCGGGCGGCACTTGCTCCTCGTCCATCCACTGTTCGGCCATCTCGCGGAGCTCGCGATAGATCGCACGCGCCACGTCGAGATCGATGGTCCCGGCAAGCGGCAGCGTACGGCTGAACTCGGCCTTGAGATCGGCGACCAGAAGCCCGTCGGCGCAGAGCACGCCGGGGGCCGGCGGCACCATCACCGTGCGGACGCCCAGCAGTTCGGCCAGCGAGCAGCCATGCAGCGGGCCGGCGCCGCCGAACGGCACCAGCACGAAATCGCGCGGATCGTGGCCGCGCTCGACCGAAACCACGCGCAGCGCGCCGACCATGTGGTTGTCGAGGATCGAGAGGATGCCGCGCGCGGCCTGCGCCAGCGTCAATCCCATCGGGCCGGCGACTTCGTCCCGGATCACGGCACGGGCGGCATCCGCATCGAGCATCATCCGCCCGCCGAGCAGCCTTGCCGGCAGATTGCCGAGCACGACATGGGCGTCGGTGACGGTCGCAACCTTGCCGCCATGGCCATAGGCCGCCGGTCCCGGCACCGCGCCTGCACTCTGCGGGCCGACCGCCAGCATGCCGTTCTCGACCCGCGCGATCGAGCCGCCGCCGGCGCCGATCGTGACCATGTCGACCATCGGCAGCGGCAGCGGCCATTCGCCGACATGGCCCTGCTGGGTCAGGCTGATCCGGCCGTCCTTGATCAGGCAGATATCGGCGCTGGTGCCGCCGATATCGACCGTGATGATGTCCTTGATGCCGCAGGCGGCCGCGACGTCGCGCGCGCCGACCACGCCCGCTGCCGGTCCCGACAGTGCGGTGAGTGCCGGCGCCCGGCAGATGGTCGCGCTGCCGGCGACGCCGCCATTGGACTGCATCAGGAGCAGCGGCGCCTTCACCGCCTCGTCGACGAGGCGGCGTTCGAGCCGGCCGACATAGCTCGAGATGCCCGGCATCACCACGGCATTGAGCACGGTCGCGAGCGAGCGCTCATATTCGCGCACCACCGGCAGCACGTCGACCGAAGCGGTGACCGCGACGCCGGGGAGCAGGTCGCGCAGCATCTCCGCTGTGCGTCGCTCATTCACGGGGTTGGCGAAGGAATGCAGCAGGCAGACCGCGACCGCCTCGACCTCGAGCGCGCGGCAGGCCTCCGCGGCACGGATCACGCTGGCTTCATCCAGCGGCACAAGGATGTTGCCGCCGGCGCCGACGCGCTCCTCGATCTCGAACACGCGCGAGGCGGGCACCGGGCGCGCCGGCTTGATCCAGGCATAGAGATTGGCGCGGCGCGGGATGTCCTGCCGGCCGATCGCCAGCACGTGGCGAAACCCTGATGTCGTCACCAATGCGGCGCGTGCGCCCTTGCCTTCGAGTATCATGTTGGTGGCGACGGTGGTGCCGTGCAGGACGCGGTCGAGTGTCTCGGCCTTGCGGTCGGCCTGCTCCAGCGCGAGGCGGACGCCGGTCATGAAGGCTTTCGAGGGATCGCTGGGGATGCTCGGCGTCTTGGCGCGCCACACCTCGCCGCTGGCGGTGTCATGCAGGGCGACGTCGGTGAAGGTGCCGCCGATATCGACAGCGACCGCCAGCGCGGATCTAGGTGAGGGCATCAACATACTCTTTGCGATGGAAGGCGCGCGTGAGCGGCCGATCGGAACGCAGCACCGTTGTCGTCGTTTCGTCGACGGTTTCGCCGCAGATCGCGACGCCGTAGAGACGGCGCGCGGCGTCGAGACTGACGAAACCACCGCGCACGTCCTCCAGCACGGCCTCGGCCGGCCGGTCGAAGGGATGACCATGACCGCCGCCGCCGCCGGTCTCGATCCGCAGCACGTCGCCGCGCTTGAGACGCGTGCCGTCCGACAGGGGCGCGACGCGCCGCTCGTCCTTGCAGCCGGGGTTGAGCCGCACGGCGCCCGAGCCGCCCGACATGCCGCCGGCCATGCCCCAGGGAGGATTGTCCACGCTGTCGATGCGCACGGCGAGGATCGCCTCCTCCGCCAATATCTCGTATTCGCGTACGATGCCGCAGCCGCCGCGATAGCGGCCGGCGCCGCCGGAATCCTGCACGATGCCGTAGCGCTTCAGTCGCACGGGATAGCCGACCTCCAGGAATTCGACCGGGTAGTTCTCCTGTGCCACGAAATACACGGCGTCGATGCCGTCCGCCGTGGGCCTCGCGCCATAGCCGACGCCGATGCCGTCCGAGAGCAGGAACGGCTGCTGCCTGCCTGCGGCATCGCGGAAGGTGCCGCGCATCAAGGTGATGACATAGGCCGAGTGCGCCGCCGGCGCGCCGCCGCCGGCGACGTTGATGAGACCGTTGAGCCCGGCGAGCACGCGCATCATGGTCAGGCCGCGCATGCCGAGCGCCGCGGGAAAGCGCGGCCACAGCAGCGAGCCTTCGCGCAGACGCACCTCGTCGAGCGCCTGCGGGCCGCCCGCGTTGCAGACCTGGGTCGGATCGCCGCCGAGGTAATAGAGACCGAGCGCCATGCCGGGGATGCCCGGATTCATCAGGAAATTGACCGGGCCGACCGACTGGTCGTCGGTCGCGCTGGCATCGAAGATGAAGCGGTCCTCGTGCCCGGCCTTCTCCCGCGTCAGAGCGAAACGGATCTTGAATGGTCCGTGGCCGTGGCCGTCGGAATCGATCGCATCGGTGAAGCGATGGGTGCCGTAGGTAAAAGTCTCCGCCAGTTTCGTGCGCACGAGGTCCCGGGTGCGCGCGAGCAATTGCCGCAACGCATCCGCGACCTTGTCGGCGCCGAAGCGGGCGACGATCTCCTGCACCCTTCTCACGCCGAGCGCATTGGCGGCCATCAGCGCCCGCATGTCGCCGAGGCTCTGCGCCGGAAAGCGCGAGTTGCGATGGAAGATCGCGAGCGCCGCCTCGTTGGTGCTGCCGGCATCGATCAATTTGGTCGGCGGGACGATGATGCCCTCCTGGAAGATGTCCGTCGCATCGGGGCTGATCGAGCCGGCGCGGATGCCGCCGATGTCGGAGAAATGCGCCCAGCACATCACGAAGGCGCAGCGGCGTCCCTGGTGGAAGACCGGGGCGAGCAGCACCTGATCGTTGGAGTGCGAGACCGCGCCGCGCGAGCCGTAGCAGTCGTTATACCAGTAGAGATCGCCCTCGCGCATCGTCTCGAGCGGGAATTCGCGGATGATCGGGCCGGTCATGTCACCGAATACCGGGATGTTCGAGCCGACCGCCATGATGCCGTCGGCGTCGAACAGGCCGGTGTAGAAATCCTTCTTCTCGCGGATGAAGGCCGAGATCGCGGTGCGTTCGAGCAGCGCCTCCATCTCGGCCTGCACGGCGCGGATCGCGCCGCGGATGATCTCGACCGTGACGGGATCGCAGACGGCCTGCGTCCCGTCCGACCGCGCGGCTTCGTCCTCAGTCGAGCGGAGCATTGGTTGGATCCTTGATGAGAAGCAGGGTAACGCTGCTGACGATCGCCGCGGCCACCACGTAGAGCGCCGGGGAGACCTGGCTGCCGGTCTGGCGGATCAGGAAGGTCGCGATGAACGGCGCAAACCCGCCGAAGATCGTCACTGCGAGGCTGTAGCCGATCGACAGCGCCGTGAAGCGCACCTTGGTCGGAAACAACTCGGACAGTACGGCGCAGAGCGGGCCGGCATACATCGCGAGCAGCACCGCCGAGACAGATTGCGTTACGACCAGGCCAATTCCGCTCGGCGTTGCGACCAGGAAGCTGAACAGCGGATAGGCCACGACGAGATAGCCGAGCGCGGATATCAAGAGCACGGCCTTGCGCCCGATCCGGTCCGAAAGCCAGCCCGTCACAGGCGTCAGCACCGTCAGCACCACCGCCGCTGTCGTGCCCGACGCATAGGCGGTGCTGGCGGGAAGCCCGAGCTGACCCGAGGCGAAGCTCGGCAGAAAGATATTGAAGACATAATTGCCGACACAGCCGATGATCGAGAGACCGAAGGCGGCAAGCACCGGCCTGCGATAGACCGTCAGGGCATCGCGCACCGGCGCCGCGGCGACCTTCTTCTGCGCCACCACGTTGCCGTAGGCCGGGCTCTCGGAGACCCGCGAGCGCAGATAGAGGCCGATCGGCGCCAGCACGAAACCGAGGATGAAGGGCACGCGCCAGCCCCAGGCGATCATGGCGTCCTTGTCGAGCGTCGCGTTGAGGACATAGGCCGAGAGCGTGCCGGCGATCAGCGCGAGCCCGACGCTGAACTGCTGCATGCTGCCGGTGATGCCGCGCTTGCCGGGCTCGGAGAACTCGACCAGGAAGGCCGCAGCCCCACCCCATTCGCCGCCGGTGGAGAAACCCTGCACCAGACGGCACAGCACGAGCAGCACCGGCGCCCACAGGCCGATCGTCGCATAGGACGGGATCAACCCGGTCAGCGCGGTCGCCGACGCCATCAGGCCGACGGTGAGAATGAGTGCGGCCTTGCGGCCCTTGAGGTCACCATAGGCCCCGATCGTGATCGCGCCGACCGGCCGCATCACGAAGCCGACGCCATAGGTCGCGAACGCGGAGAGCAGCGAGAGAACCGGATCGTTGCCGGGGAAGAAATTCGCGCCGATCTGGGCTGCGAACAGGCCGAAGATGAGAAAGTCGAACAGCTCGACGAAATTGCCGACGGCGCACGAAATGATTGCCCGGCGACGAATTCGGACATAGTCCGAAGCCGTCATGTCGGCGGCGGTATAGTCCAACGTAGCATTCGTCACGGTGATTGACCTCCCCAGTCAAGACCCGACCAGCCAAGCAAGGCATGGGCCAGGTCGTATTTGTTATATATTACAATGTGTTGCAGCCATCGGAGCGCGCTCAGGGCCATTGAAGCTGCTTCGACGAAGGCAGCATGGCGTATTTTTGTCCAATTGTCTCCTTGTCTGACAATCCGGGATGCAGAGAGCTCTAACGATTCTTGCGAAACGATCGCCGGACTGAGCAAATGACGTCCGAAGCAGTTGATAAGGTCAATCCCTTCATGATCAGCCAAGCGCTGGATGTTCTCGGTCCGCCCGTCCTGATCCGGGAACGGGCGTTCGACGAGATTCGCGATGCCATTATCTCCGGGCGAATCGCGCCGGGTACCCGGCTGATCGAGCGCGAGCTATGCGAGGCGCTCAAGATCAGCCGCGCGTCGGTGCGCGAGGTGCTGCGCCGGCTCGAGGCCGAGCGGCTGATCAGCGTCGGTCCACGGCGGGGCCCGACCGTGATGGTGCTGAGCCTCGAGGAGGCCGGCGAGATCTATCAGATCCGGGCCACGCTCGAGAGCCTGGTGATCCAGCGCTTCACCGAGGTAGCCTCGGCGGAAGAGATCGCGGCTTTGGAGGCGATCTTTGCCAGAGTGCGCGCCGCCGCAGCCGAAAGCGCGATCGAGCGCATCGTCACCCTGATGCGTGACTTCAACGCCCACGCAGTTGCCGTCGCGCGCCAGAGCGTCACCGGCGACCTGTTGATGCAGCTCGATGCCCGCATCAGTTGGCTGCGGGTGAAGGCAATGGCGGTGCCCGGCCGGCTCGATGTCAGCCTGGGCGAGATCGATACCGTGCTCCGCCACATCCGCGAGCGTCATCCCGACCTTGCCGCCAAGGCGATCCATGATTCCTCGATGAACGCGCGCGAGGCCGCGCTGCGCCAGCTCGAGGGCGAAGATCCGGGGACTGCCGACCAAAAACCCGAGTGACAGCGCGAGCGCCGAGAATGGACCGGTGACGTCAAGGACGGGCTCCGGAGCCCGGTGGGCAGGCCAGTCCATCGAGGCAGGTGTGAGCAAGCGGGAAAGATGCTGGATATATCTGCATTGATACTTGACACATCAGTATGGATGTATAATAGCTGCATTCTCTAATACCGTCGGAATAGAGGCCTTGATCACAGCTGCGCAATTGCGCGCCGCGCGGGCGCTGCTTGGCATCGACCAACGCGAGCTGGCGCAGCGCTGCGGCTTGTCGCTGCCGACGATCCAGCGCATGGAGGCGTCCGAGGGCGTGATCCGCGGCAATGTCGATTCGCTGATGAAGCTGGTCGAGGCGCTGGCGACTTCCGGGATCGAATTGATTGGCGAGGGCGGTGTTTCGAGCGGCGGCGGCCGCGGCGTCAGACTGAAAGCATAGGCCGGGGCGAGGGGCGCATCGCATGAACGCGCAGGACCGAACCGAGACGCGGGAGCGGCCATGATCGCCCCGGCGCTCATTTTGGTGGCGGTGCTGCTCGCGCTCGCGCCCGCCGGAATGGCGCTCTCGGGCATCGCGCGGGGCCCGGCGATTCTCTACGGCGCGTGCCTGATGGTCGCGACGGCGCTTTGCGCGATCGCGTTGTCCAGCCTGCTCGACCCCGCGCATCCGGTGTCGTCCATCACGTTGCCGATCGGCCTGCCCTGGATCGGTGCGCAATTCCGTATCGATCCGCTCGCCGCGTTCTTCCTCGCCGTGGTCAATTTCGGAGGCGCTGCGGCCAGCCTGTTCGCGCTCGGCTATGGCGCGCACGAAACTTCTCCCGGCCGCGTGCTGCCGTTCTATCCCGCCTATCTGGCCGGCATGAACGTCGTCGTGCTCGCCAGCGACGCGTTCTCTTTCCTGGTGGCCTGGGAGTTCATGTCGTTGTCGTCCTGGGCGCTGGTGGTTTCGCATCATCGCGAGGCGGAGAACGTCCGCGCCGGCTATGTCTATCTGTTGATGGCGAGCTTCGGCACGCTGGCGCTGCTGCTCGCCTTCGGCGTGCTCGCGGGTGCAAGCGGCCACTACGATTTCGACTCGATCCGCGCCGCGCGTCCCGTAGGCCAAATGGCGAGCCTCGTGATGCTCCTCGCGTTGCTCGGCGCGGGCTCGAAGGCAGGCCTGGTGCCGCTGCACGCCTGGCTGCCGCTGGCGCATCCTGCCGCGCCCAGCCACGTCTCGGCCTTGATGAGCGGCGTCATGACAAAAGTCGCGGTCTACGGCTTCGTGCGCATCGTGTTCGACCTGCTCGGGCCGTCCGAATGGTGGTGGAGCATGCTGTTGCTCGCGGTCGGCGGCCCGTCGGCGGCCATGGGGGTGCTCTATGCGCTGATGCAGCGCGACATCAAGCGTGTGCTGGCCTATTCCACCATCGAGAACATCGGCATCGTCTTCGCCGGCCTCGGGCTCGCGCTCGCCTTCAAGGCGGAAGGCATGGATCTCGTCGCCGCGCTGGCCTTCACCGCGGCGCTCCTGCACGTGTTCAACCATGCGGTCTTCAAGAGCCTGTTGTTCTTCGGCGCCGGCAGCGTTTTGAACGCGACCGGCGCGCGCGACATGGAGAAGCTCGGTGGCCTGATCCATCGTATGCCGCAGACCGCATTCGCGCTGCTGGTCGGCTGCGTCGCGATCTCGGCGCTGCCGCCGTTCAACGGTTTTGTCTCGGAGTGGCTGACCTTCCAGGCGATCCTGCTCAGCCCGCAACTGCCTGCCTGGGGGTTGAAGCTGATCATCCCGGCAGTCGGCGGCCTGCTCGCGCTCGCGGCTGCGCTGGCCGCGGCCTGCTTCGTGAAGCTCTACGGCGTGAGCTTCCTCGGCCGCGCGCGCACCGCCCTCGCGGCGGAGGCGCAGGAGACCGACCGCTTCTCGCTCGCCGCCATGTTCGTGCTCGCCGCGCTGTGTCTCGCCGCCGGCATCTTTCCCGCCTTCTTCATCGACGCGCTGGACGGCGTCAGCAAGTCCATGGTCGGCACCAGCATGCCGCACCAGGCGAGTCTGGCCTGGCTCACCATCGTACCGATCGCCGAGGGGCGCAGCTCCTATAACGGCCTCCTGGTGTTCGCCTTCGGGCTGCTGTCGGGCTCGATCGCCTCGCTCGCGATCCATCGCCTGGCCTCCGACCGCGTGCGCCGCGCGCCGGCCTGGGATTGCGGCTATCCCGACCCGGACGTCGCGATCCAGTACACGGCTTCCAGCTTCTCGCAGCCGATTCGCCGCGTCTTTGGCACGCTATTGTTTTCGGTGCGCGAGATCGGCGAGATGCCGCCGCCCGGCTCGTCCAGGCCGGCGCGGCTCACCGTCGAGATGCACGATCTGATCTGGGAGACGCTGTACGCGCCGATCGGCAGTGCAATCAGCTTCGCGACCGAGCGCGTCAATGTCCTGCAATTCCTGACCATACGCCGCTATCTCGCGCTGGTGTTCTCGGCCCTGGTGCTCTTGCTCCTGGTGCTGGCGCTGTGAACGGGATCGGCGATCTCGCCGTGCAGGGCGCGCAGATGCTTCTGGTGCTGGCGCTGGCGCCGCTGCTCACCGGTTTCGTCCGCAAGCTGAAGGCACGGCTATTGCGACGTCAGGGGCCGCCGCTCGCGCAGCCTTATCGCGACCTGATCCGCCTGATGCGAAAGGACGTGGTGCTGGCGGAGAACGCTTCCTGGCTGTTCCGCGTCATTCCCTACATCATCTTCGCCGGTACCTGGGTTGCGGCCTCGCTGGTGCCGACCTTCGGCAGCGGGCTGCTGTTCTCCTGGTCGGCCGACCTGATCGCCATCGTTGCGCTGCTCGGCAGCGCGCGCTTCTTCCAGGCGCTCGCCGGAATGGATGTCGGCACCAGTTTCGGCGGACTCGGCTCCAGCCGCGAGGTGATGATCGCTTCGCTCGCCGAGCCCGCGACTCTGATTACCGTGTTCTCGGTCGCGATGATCGCGGGCTCGACTCAGCTCTCGACCATCGCCGAATACATGGGCTCCGGTGCGGCGGGCTTGCGCGTCTCGCTCGGGCTCGCGCTGTTTGCGCTGAGCATCGTCTCGATCGCCGAGAACGGCCGGATTCCGGTCGACAATCCGGCGACCCATCTCGAGCTCACCATGGTGCACGAGGCCATGGTGCTGGAATATTCCGGCCGGCACCTCGCGCTGATCGATCTCTCCGCGCAACTGAAGCTCCTGCTCTACCTCTCGCTGATCGCCTGCATGTTCATGCCTTGGGGATCGGCGCCGCCGCAAGCCGATCAGCTGGCGCTCGCGCTCGGCGCCCTCACCTACGTCGCCAAGCTTGCGATCCTGGGCTTTCTGCTGGCGCTGTTCGAGACCGCGATCGCCAAGATGCGCGTGTTCCGGATCCCGGAGTTTCTCGGCGCCGCACTGATGCTGGCGCTGCTCGCCACGCTGCTGCGCTTCGTTTCGGGGAGCCTGTAGCATGCACGGGCTCGAATTCGACGTCGCCCATCTGCTCGCCGGCTCGCTGGTGCTGGCGAGCTTCATGATGCTGTACCAGGACCGCCTCAGTGCGCTGCTCAACGTCTACGCCGCGCACGCGATCGTGCTGGCGCTGTCGGTGACGTGGCAGGCCTTCGTCCAGCACGCGCCGCATCTCTACGTCACCGCTTCCATCGCGCTGGTGTTCAAGGCGATCGTCATCCCTGTGGCGTTGCACCGCATCATCGTCCGGCTCGGCATCCATCGCGAGATCGAGACTACGTTCGGCGTCGGCTTGACGATGATCGGCGGGATCGGCCTGGTGGCGCTGTCGATGGTGGTGATGCTGCGGGTGACGCCAACCGCCGATGCGCTGGCGCGCGAGGATCTCGCCTTCGCGCTGTCCGTGGTGCTGCTCGGCCTGCTGATCATGGTGACGCGCCGCAATGCGGTGAGCCAGGTGGTCGGCTTCATGTCGCTGGAGAACGGCCTGGTGCTGGCGGCGACCGGCGCCAAGGGCATGCCGCTGGTGGTCGAGATCAGCGTCGCCTTCTCGGTGCTGATCGCCTTCATCGTGATCGGCATCTTCCTGTTCCGTATCCGCGAGCGCTTCGACAGCGTCGACGTCCAGGCGCTGGATCGCTTCCGGGGGGAGCGCCGATGACGTTCAACGCGCTCGCCGCGGTGCTGCTGATCCCCGCCGTCTCCGCGGGCGTGCTGGCGCTGCTGCCGAACTACCGGCTGACCGCCGTGCTCAACGTGGCGGCGGCGCTGGCAACGCTGATCACCGCGCTGTCATTGTTCGTGGTCGAGCCCGCGTCCGGCAACTACCTGCTGGTCGATGACCTCAACAAGGTGTTCATCGTGCTGACCACCTTCGTCGGCTTCACGACCAGCGTGTTCAGTGCGAGTTATATCGGCCACGAGATCGCGACAGGTCGCCTGACCCCGGCCTTCGTGCGATTCTATCACGCGATGTACCAGATGCTGATGTTCGCGATGAACCTCGCGCTGGTCGCGAACAATATCGGCCTGATGTGGGTCGCCATCGAAATCGCGACGCTAACCACCGTGCTGATGGTCGGCATCTACCGCACACATGAGGCGCTGGAGGCCGCCTGGAAATATTTCATCCTCGGCAGCGTCGGGATTGGCCTCGCGCTGTTCGGCACCATCCTGGTCTACATGGCGGCGCTTCCAGTCGTGGGTGAAGGCATCAACGGCATGGTCTGGA
>NZ_JAFAVV010000574.1 GCF_019242285.1 Bradyrhizobium sp. | reverse complement strand
GAGCAGCGCGCAGTGCACGACGACGTTCTTCTGGTCGAAGCCGAGCCGCTTGGCGAGGTCGTCACGCGCCCCGCCGGGCGATTGCGTCGAGGTCCAGACCTCGAGCTTGCCGTCGGCGATCCGGGCGGTCGCCGCCGGCGGCTCCATGGTGGCGTGGGCGATATGCGGCGAATAATATTCCGCCGTGATCACCTTGGCCGCCGATTTCAGCGTCCCTTCGGCATCGCCCTCGCTGCGCTCGACCCGACCGGGCTTGCGCACGGCGTCCTCGAGCTCGGCCTTGTAGGCGACCGAATCGAACGAGGCGTTCGGGCCGTCATCCCAGGTGATCTTGAGCGCATCGCGGCCCTTGATCGCGGCCCAGGTGTTCTTCGCGATCACTGCGACGCCCCCGAGCGGCGAATAGGCGGCCGGCGGCGGCGTGCCGTCGAGCTTCACCACCTTGACGACGCCGGGCACCTTCATGGTGGCGCTGTCGTCGTAGGAGACGACCTTGCCCTGCACCACCGCCGGCCGCTCGATCACGGCATACAGCGTGCCGGGCAGCCTCACGTCCTGGCCATACACCGCCTTGCCCGTGGTGATGTCGTGGAGGTCGACGATGGTGACCGCGCCCTTGCCGATATAGCGGAACGCGCTCGGCTTCTTCAGTTGCAACGAGTCGAGCGACGGCGCCGGCAGCGCGGCGGCATCGGCGGCGAGCTCGCCATAGCCGAGCTTCTTGCCGGACACGGTGTGCAACACCTCGTGGAAGCGCGCCTCGACTTCGGCCGGATCGACGTTCCAGCGTTTGGCCGCCGCCTGCTCCAGCATCTTGCGGGCGCCGGCACCGACCTGCCGCATCGGCTGGATGAAATGACGCACGCTGCGCGAGCCGTCGGTGTCCTGGTTGCCGTAGGTCTCCTCGTCGCCGGGCGACTGCACGACCTTGACCCGCGACCAGTCGGCATCGAGCTCGTCGGCCACGATCATCGGCAGCGAGGTGCGGGCCGCGCCCGTCCCCATTTCGGCGCGAGCGGCCTGGATGGTGACGAGGCCGTCCTTGTCGATCGAGACGAAGATGTGCGGGTTGGTGACGACGCCGTGCGGCATCTTGTCCGCGCCGGTCGCATAGGCCATGGCCTGGCGGGTGGCGGGAAACTGCGCGGCGAGCACGAAGGCGCCGGTGGCGCCGATGCTCTTGAGCATCTGGCGGCGGCTGACATTGGCGAGGACGACGTTCTGCTGATTGCGATGATGGGTCATGTCACGCTCCCTTCGAAGCGGCACGAACGGCCGTGTGGATGCGCTGATAGCAGCCGCAACGGCAGATGTTGCCGTACATGGCGTCGTCGATTTCCTTGTCGGTCGGTGCGGGTGTTTTCGCGAGCAACGCCGCGGCCTGCATGATCTGCCCGGCCTGGCAATAGCCGCATTGCGGCACGCTGACATTGCGCCAGGCAACTTGCACCGCGTGATCGCCGGTGGGATGGAGGCCTTCGATGGTGATGACGGCCTTGCCGGCGACGTCGGACATCGGCACGCCGCAGGCGCGGACGGCGTCGCCGTCCAGATGCACGGTGCAGGCGCCGCAGAGCGCGACACCGCAACCGAATTTCGTTCCCGTCAAACCAAGTTCGTCGCGCAGATACCACATCAACGGCATCGACGGATCGCCGTCGAACGACCGTTCCTGCCCATTCACTTTGAGCGTGACCATTGCTTCCTCCGATGGCGGGTTTTTGAGGTCGCGGGCCGCCGCCTCTCAGCCCGTGACGATGCCGGATACCGGCGGCCGGTCGACGATCACCGCCACATGCGGTGCTCGAGGCCGGCAGTTCTCAAATTGACGAAACGCGCAATCACGATGCGACATGGACATTCGCATCGTCAGTCCGAGCAAATGCTAGCGCGTCGTCGCCTGTCCGCAAGAAGAATTCTAAAGTCGCGGACGGCGTCCCTGCTGCCGAGCGCCTCGTAGGCCCCGCTCAACGGCCCGCGGTAATGTCCGCCACGAACCTTACATCTTTCGGCCTCAGAAAAACCTTGTCGCGGCGCCCCGTCGCGTATCTGGTGCCGATAGTCCAAGCTTGCTGTCGCGTTCAGCCCAATGATGAAGATCGCCACCTTCAACATCAACAACGTCAACCGGCGCCTGCCGAATCTCCTGCGCTGGCTCGGCGCGGCGAAGCCCGACATCGTCTGCCTGCAGGAATTGAAGGCGGCCGACGGCGAGTTCCCCTCCGCTGCGATCGAGAAGGCCGGCTACCATGCGGTCTGGCAGGGACAGAAGACCTGGAATGGCGTCGCCATCCTGGCGAAGGCTGAGCCGGTGCTGATCCGCACCGGATTACCGGGTGACCGTACCGACCATGAGGCGCGCTACATCGAGGCGGCGGTGTCCGGCATCGTCATCGCCTGCCTTTACGCACCGAACGGCAATCCGCAGCCGGGACCGAAATTCGACTACAAGCTCGCCTGGCTCGCACGGCTGAAGCGCCATGCGGCGAAATTCCTGAAGCAGGACCTGCCCGTCGTGCTCGCCGGCGACTACAACGTCGCCCCGACCGGGCTCGACATCTATCCCACGCGGTCTTGGGACAAGGACGCGCTGATCCAGCCCAAGAGCCGCGCGGCATTCGCTTCGCTCGTGGCGCAAGGCTGGACCGATGCGCTTCGCACCCAGCATCCCCAAAAACCGATGTTCACGTTCTGGGACTACAAGCGCACCCGTTGGCCGCGCGATGCCGGCCTCCGTCTCGATCATCTCCTGCTCAGCCCGGCGCTCGCGTCGCGCCTCGCCAAATCCGGAGTCGACCGCAAGGTGCGCGGCGAGGAAGGCGCCAGCGACCACGCGCCGGCGTGGATCTTGCTGCGATGATGGGCATCACCACAGGTTCTTGCCGTCGATGACGGTCACCGGCACCGCATCGAGATCGAAATCATCGAACAGGCGCGAATTGACCCCGACCCTGGGATTGTCGAAATCCGGCTTGCCGCTCGACCAGTCCGGCGATTCGGAATAGGTGCCGCAGCCGCAATTGGCGCAGAAGTGATGCTGGACGGTGCGGCTGCCCCACCGATAGGTCGCGACGTTGTCCGGCGACGACGTCAGGCGGAATTGCGTTGGCGTGTAGTAGGCCCACAGCGCGCCGCGTTTCGAGCACAGCGAGCAGGTGCAGCGTGTCACGCTCTCGGGCGGCGCGCTGACCTCGAATTGCGTGTTGCCGCAGTGACAGCTTCCCTTGATCGCCATGATCCGCCTTCCTTTCTGAACGTCCGGCATGGCAAGGCTCATAGCCCAGGGCTGCTGCCAGCCTGCTGTCAGCAGCTACAACAGATCAGGTCGAAAGCCGTTCCGCATTCGCCGCGACGTGCGCCCGATAGCGCCTGACGATCGAGCCGACGCTGGCGCCCCCGATCCAGTCCGCAACGGCCTCCCAGGCGGCGGCGAGCTTCTCGCTCACCATCAGGCAGGCCTCCTGCCCGGCATCATCGTCGCCCTGGGCGAACTTTTGCAGCCGCAGCCGCACCACCTCGCTCGATTCCAGCGCCAGCATGGCGCCGGCAAACCAGGGAAAGCCGTCGTCCGAGCCGGAAAGGACCGCGTGGCGGTCGAGGGTGGAGAACTGGTGACCACGCATCATCGCAATACTCGAATTCTTCGAAGGTGCAATGAATTGGATACACCTCAAATTTTAAGAACCGGTCGCAATCCGCCTCGCTTTTTTCGTCCCGCCGATACTGCCAATTAACCAACAGCCCAGGACGGAGACAATCGGACACGACTGAACTTCTCCGCGATCATGTCACACTAAGTGAGGCGCGCGTCACATCGTGGCCGGCGGAATGGCCGTAGCGCCGCGCGCCTTTGTCAAATGGGGAACCACTATGTTCAGAGGACTGGCTTCACTCGCGATCGCAGGCATCGTCGGCCTTGTCGTGCTCACCGTCGCCTTCGGGAGCTGGTACACGGTCGATCAGACCGAGCGCGGCGTGCTCCTGCGCAACGGCGCCGTGATCGGTACCGCGCAGCCCGGCCTCGGCTTCAAGCTGCCGCTGTTCGACAGCGTCGAGAAGATCAGCGTTCGCACCACGACCTACACCTGGGACAAGATGAACTCCTATTCCTACGACCAGCAGCCGGCCGATCTGAAGATCAGCGTGACCCTGCGCGCCGCGCCGGAGAAAGTCGCCGATCTCTACGCCAAGTTCGGCAGGCTCGACGCCGCGGTCAACCAGGTCGTAAGCCCGGTCGTCAACCAGCAGGTCAAGGTCGTGTTCGGCCGCTACACGGCCGTGAAGGCGATCCAGGAGCGCGGTACGCTGAATTCGGCGATCAAGGACGCGATCTCCGATACGCTGAAATATGATCCAATGATCGTCATCGAGAGCGTCCAGCTCGAGAACATCGAGTTCAGCGCCAACTACCTGCATTCGATCGAGCAGCGCATGCTGGCCGAAGTCGAGGTGCAGAAGCTGCAGCAGAACGCCGAACGCGAGAAGGTACAGGCCCAGATCACCGTCACCCAGGCAACCGCCAAGGCCAATGCCATCCGCGCCGAGGCGCAGGCCAATGCCGACGCCACCCGACTGTCCGGCGAAGCCAATGCCGCCAACATCCGCGTCACGGGCGAGGCCGAGGCCGCCGCGATCGAGGCCCGCGGCAAGGCGCTCGCCACCAATCCGAACCTGGTGACGCTGGTGCAGGCCGAGCGCTGGAACGGCGTCCTGCCGACCACCATGGTGCCGGGCGCGGCCGTGCCGTTCGTGTCGGTGAAGTAGACCGTACCAGGATCGTTTTGGATGTGCCAACCGAAGTGGCACTCTCGCGCGGAGCCGCAAGTCGCCGCTATCTGTGGCACAGGCATTGTGACGCCAATGCACTTGGGAGGGCAGTTCGTGTCCCCGAAGCGACATTCAAGCGGTTGATGATATGCTGTTTGGTATGACCGTTGAACTCGGACTCCTCGCCGCAAGCGTGATGCTTGGCATTGCTCACATAATTGTCGTCTCACACTTGCAGAGTTGGCAACGAGGCTATCGGTGGACTGCCAGCTCAAGAGAACAGAACGTTGCACCGCTTACCGGGATTGCCGGACGGGCTGAGCGAGCGCTCAAAAACTATCTCGAGACTTTTCCATTCTTCGCGGCTGCAATTCTTGTCGTCTCGGAAACGAATGCACACAATTGGCTCACCCTGTGGGGCGCTCACCTTTATTTGTGGGGTCGCATCGCCTACTCGGCCCTGTATTTGGCGGATTTTCCTTTAGCTCGTTCGCTCGTGTGGAACATCCCAACGATCGGTATCCTCATGAACGTCGCGGGGCTGTTTGGTTCGTGAGAAGCCGGTTGCTGACGCGCTCCTTTGCGGTTTACGGCGCTGGCCTGTTCGAAAGCGCCGTCTCATCGAGCCATCCTTCCGATTTTCAGAATTTTGCTTGACCGCACCCCCAAAACAGTGTTTAATGCGCCCATCCTGTTCCGGCGAGAGGGGCGTTACGGCCGATCGTCACGAAACGCGGGGCGGGTTGCGATGGACGCGGTGGCATCGGCGCGCATTCTTGTGCGGACGAGCGATGCCGTTGCGGACGGCGAAATCGTGTGGTTCTGGCGCCCCGACGCTGGCGCTAAGTCTTGCGGAAGATGAGCCGCAAGGCGACGGGGGCAAGAAAGCCCGGTCCCCGGGAAGAGCACGTCATAAGCGTTAACACCATCGCGCAGGGAATGCCGGTGATCTCGGCTGAACCTGTGGTTCCTGCCCCGTGCGTTCTTGTTGCACGGGGGCCATGGGTGAGGCTGATTCACCCGGCATTCCCTGCGCCCTCTCGAATTCCGGAGGGTGGATCATGCAATGACTCGGGCGCAGCGCGCCGCGAGAACGGTGATACATGTCTGGACCGTACTCGCCCGCGATCGGATATTTCGCTCTGATGGGGATGGGGCTACAAGCGGCCGACAATCAATCCACCAGCTCATCTTCCTTCACCAGACGAGCGATTCCATGAATTCGATCGCCTCCAGGCGCTCCGTCCTCATCCTGAGGAGCAAGTCTTCGCCCTCAGGGCGAAGGCTTGCGTCTCGAAGGATGGCCGCTTGCACGGCCGTCGCCCTGGGCCATCCGTCGAGACGCATCGCTGGCGCGATGCTCCTCAGGATGAGGGTCGGAGGGACGCGGAGGCTGATATGATTCGAATTTCGACATCGCGCGGCTAGGCACCCATGGCCAAATCCACCCTCTCCTTCGTCTGCCAGAACTGCGGCGCGGCGTATAATCGCTGGCAGGGCAAGTGCGAGGCCTGCGGCGAGTGGAATACGCTCGCCGAGGAGGACCCGACCGGCAGCGTGCCGGTGTCGATCCGCTCCCGCCGCAAGGGCAGGACGTTCAAGCTGGAGAGTCTCGCCGGCAAGACTCAGGACGCCCCTCGGCTCTCCTCCGGCATGACCGAGCTCGACCGCGTCACCGGCGGCGGTTTCGTCCGCGGCTCCGTGCTGCTGGTCGGCGGTGATCCCGGCATCGGCAAGTCGACCCTGCTCACCCAGGCGACCAGCATGATGGCGCGCGCCGGCCACCGCACCGTCTACATCTCCGGCGAGGAGGCGATCGCGCAGGTGCGGCTCCGCGCCGACCGCCTGGGGCTCGCCGACGCGCCGGTGCAGCTTGCCGCCGAAACCTCGGTCGAGGATATCGTCTCCACCCTGTCCGAAGGCACGGTGCCGCGGCTGATCGTGATCGATTCGATCCAGACCATGTGGACCGACACCGTCGAATCGGCGCCCGGCACGGTGACCCAGGTGCGCGCCTCGGCGCAGGCTCTGATCCGGTTTGCAAAGAGATCCGGCGCGGCCATCATCCTGGTCGGCCATGTGACGAAAGACGGCCAGATCGCCGGACCCCGCGTGGTCGAGCACATGGTCGACGCCGTGCTGTCGTTCGAGGGCGAAGGCTCGCAGCAGTTCCGCATCCTGCGCGCGGTGAAGAACCGGTTCGGACCGACCGACGAGATCGGCGTGTTCGAGATGACGGGGCTCGGCCTCCGCGAGGTTTCCAACCCGTCCGAGCTGTTCCTGTCGGAACGCGATCTCGGCACGCCGGGAACCGCGGTCTTTGCCGGCATCGAGGGCACGCGGCCGGTGCTGGTCGAATTGCAGGCGCTGGTGGCGCCGACCTCGCTCGGCACGCCGCGCCGGGCGGTGGTCGGCTGGGACCCGAGCCGGCTGTCGATGGTGCTCGCGGTATTGGAGGCGCATTGCGGGGTCAAGCTCTCCGGTCACGACGTCTATCTCAACGTCGCCGGCGGCTTGCGCATCCAGGAACCGGCTGCCGATCTCGCCGCGGCGGCGGCCCTGGTGTCATCCCTGGTCAATGCACCCTTACCGACAGATGCGGTCTATTTCGGCGAGATTTCGCTGTCGGGCGCGGTCCGGCCGGTGGCGCAGACCGCGAGCCGGCTGAAGGAGGCCGCCAAGCTCGGTTTCGGCCGCGCGGTGCTGCCCGAATCGGCGCGCGGCGAGGTCGGCGGCGACGCAGGCCTCGCGCTCAACACGGTCGGCGGGCTGACCACGCTGGTGGCAGAGATCGCCGCACGCGGCAGTGCCAGGGGAAACAGGGAACGCGAGCCGGTGGAAAAAAATGCCACAGCGGCGAGATTCCGCCGGCCGGACGGCTAGCCGGAGGTGACGTTGCCCGCCCCCGCCGCTATACATCGCCGCGGCGCGCGGCTCCCCCAGGCGATGAGCTGCCCGCCCATTCACCTCGTCCGGCGCCAGATGGGCCGGTCCGGGCAGTTGCGGGCTTTGAAGCGGACCAGACCAGCCGATGCCGATCACGATCCTCGACCTCATCCTGCTCGGCGTCATGCTGATTTCGGGCCTGCTGGCGATGGTCCGCGGCTTCATGCGCGAGGTATTGTCGATCGCGGCCTGGGGCGCGGCGGCAATCGTGACGCTGTACTCCTTCAACAAGCTGTTGCCGACCGCGAAGACCTATTTCAACAACGATACCGTCGCCGCCGTGGTCGTGGTCGCCGGCGTGTTCGTCGGTACCCTGATCGTCGTGTCCGTGATCACGGTCCGCATCTCCGACATGATCCTGGATTCGCGAATCGGCGCGCTTGATCGTACCCTGGGCTTCCTGTTTGGTCTGGCCCGGGGGCTGCTGATCGTCGTGGTTGCCTTCCTGTTCTTCTCCTGGCTGGTGCCGGACAAGCAGCGGCCGGACTGGGTGACGGACGCCAAATCCCGGGTGGTATTGCAGGGAACGGGGGATTGGCTGATGTCGCTCTTGCCGGATGACCCCGAGAACACCATTTTGAAGAGATTCAAGAAGAATAAACCGGAAGATGAGCAGAGTGACGCCGGCGAGCCGCCCCCCGGTAGCGAGGGCTACAGCAAGCCCGCCCGCGACAGCCTTAAAAAGCTGATCGAGAAACCCGCGGCCAAGTGAACCTTGCCAGCTGAGAAGGTGATCTGGGCCAAGATGAGAGGCGCGATGGACGAGACCCGAACCGCAGAGCGCGACGCCGATCTCCATCCAAATCCCGGCACGGCCGGGATCGATCTCCAGGACGATCTCGAAGGGGACACGCTGCGCGAGGAGTGCGGCGTGTTCGGCATTTTCGGCCACCCCGCCGCCGGCGCGATCACGGCCCTCGGCCTGCACGCCCTTCAGCACCGCGGCCAGGAGGCGGCCGGCATCGTCTCCTTCGACGGCGCCCGCTTTCACTCCGAGCGCCGGCTCGGCCTGGTCGGCGACACCTTCTCCCGCAGCGAGGTGATCGAGCGCCTGCCCGGCACCGTCGCGGTCGGTCATGTCCGCTACTCCACGACCGGCGCCACCATCCTGCGCAATGTGCAGCCCTTGTTCGCCGAGCTGAACTCCGGCGGTTTCGCGGTCGGCCACAACGGCAATCTCACCAATGGCCTCAGCCTGCGCCGCGAGCTCGTGCGCAACGGCGCCATGATGCAGTCGACCACCGACACCGAAGTGATCCTGCACCTGGTCGCGCAGTCGCGCCGCAGCCGCTTCATCGACCGCTTCATCGAGGCGCTGCGCTCGCTCGAAGGCGCCTACTCGCTGGTCGCGCTGACCAACAAGAAGCTGATCGGCGCCCGTGATCCGCTGGGCATCCGGCCGCTGGTGCTGGGCGAGCTGGACGGCTGCCCGATCCTGGCGTCGGAAACCTGCGCGCTCGATATCATCGGCGCCGACTTCGTCCGCGATATCGAGCCCGGCGAGATCATCGTATTCGACGAGCAGGGCGCGCACAGCCACAAGCCGTTCCCGCCGAAGCCGCCGCGGCCCTGCATCTTCGAATACATCTATTTCTCCCGGCCGGATTCCATCGTCCATGGCCGCTCGGTCTACGAGGTCCGCAAGGCCTTCGGTGCGCAGCTGGCCCGCGAGAGCCATGTCGATATCGATGTGGTGGTGCCGGTCCCGGATTCCGGCGTTCCGGCTGCGGTCGGCTACGCCCAGCATTCCGGCGTGCCGTTCGAGCTCGGCATCATCCGCAATCACTATGTCGGCCGCACCTTCATCCAGCCGACTCAGGCGATCCGCGAATCCGGTGTGCGCATGAAGCACAATGCCAACCGCGCCGCGATCGCCGGCAAGCGCATCATCCTGGTCGACGATTCGCTGGTGCGCGGCACCACCTCGAAGAAGATCGTCCGCATGATGCGCGACGGTGGCGCCCGCGAGGTGCATTTCCGTCTCGCCTCGCCGCCGATCCTGTATCCCGACTATTACGGCATCGACCTGCCCGACCGCGGCGGCCTTTTGGCC
>NZ_JAFAVV010000513.1 GCF_019242285.1 Bradyrhizobium sp. | reverse complement strand
GATCGAGGCGGCGCGCGATCTCGGCGCCGGCTTCTTCCGCATCTTCCGCACCATCATCCTGCCGCTCTCGATGCCCGGCGTCATCGTCGGCGCCATCTTCGTTTCGGTGATGGTGCTCGGCGAGTTCGCCACCGCGTCGGCGCTGTCCGGGCGCAAGGTGAACATGCTCGGCAATATCATCGTGACGCAAGTCGGCTCGCTGAAATGGGCCTTCGCCGCCGTCGTCGGTGTGATCCTGACCGTGCTGATGGGCGTGGTGGTGGCGGCCTTCCTGCGCGTCGTCGATCTCAGGCGGGAGCTCTGATCATGCAGGCGCCCGTGATCAAGCCGCTGCTGGCGACCTACACCGCGCTGTTCATCGTCTTTCTCTACGGACCGTTCCTGGTCCTCACCATCCTGTCGTTCCAGACCGGGCCCAATGGCGGCCCGCAATTCCCGATCATCGAATGGTCGACCTACTGGTATCGCGAGATCTTCGGCCTGACGCCGCCGTCGCGGATCGCGCCGCTGCCGATCCGCGAAGCGCTGATCCGCTCGCTGTCGCTCGCGACCATGACCATGGTGGTCTCGACCGTGCTCGGCGTGATGTCGGCGCAGGCGTTCCGCTCGCGCTTCAAGGGCTCGGGCGTGGTGTTCTACCTGATCGCGCTCGGCATGATGGTGCCGGGCGTGCTGGTCGGGCTCGGGCTTGCGCTGGTCGCCAATGCGCTCGGCGTCGAGCGGACCTGGTGGGGCACGGCGTTCGTGCTGCACGTGGTCTACACCTTCCCGTTTGCCTTCCTGGTGATGCTCGCGATCTTCAACCGCTTCGATCCCTCGGTCGAGGAAGCGTCCTGGTCGCTCGGCGTCCCGCCGGTCACGACCTTCCGCAAGGTGACGTTCCCGCTGATCTTTCCCGGTGTGCTGTCGGCGATGCTGTTCGCCTTCACGCTCTCCTATGACGAGTTCTCGCGCACGCTGTTCTCGTCTGGGCGCGACTTGACGCTGCCGCTCGCGATCTACGGCACCTTTTCCATCGAGATCCATCCCAACATCTTCGCGTTCGGCGTGCTGACGACGCTGTTCTCCTTCGCGCTGCTCGCGGTCTACGCCATCCTGATGACGCTGTCGGTGCGCCGCGCCCGGCGCGTCGCGATCCAGGAGGAAAGCTGATGGCAGGCGAGGTCGCCATCGTCACCGGCGCAGGCTCCGGCATCGGCCGGGCCATCGCGCGACGGCTCGCGCGCGACGGCATGAAGGTGATCGTGGCCGACATCGCGGGCCAGGCGGCCGCAGCGGTCGCGGATGCCATCACAGCCGAAGGCCATGCGGCCAAGGCTGTCGAAGGCGACGTGTCGCGCGAGCAGGACGTCGCTGCGATCGTGGCCGCGGCGCGCGAGACATTTGGCGAGTGCGACGTGCTGGTGAACAATGCGGGCATCGTCCACCAGGCGAAATTCATCGACCTCACGCCGGCGGATTTCGACCGCATGCTCGCGGTCCATGTCCGCGGCACCTTCCTCTGCACCCATGCGGTGCTCGGCCCGATGCTCGCGAAGCGCCGCGGCGTCATCGTCAATATCGCGTCCCAGCTCGGCCAGATCGGCGGCGTCGAGCTCGTGCATTACAGCGCCGCCAAGGCCGCGATCATCGGGTTGACAAAATCGCTGGCGCGCGAGGTGAGCGCGCAGGGCGTGCGCGTCAACGCCATCGCGCCCGGGCCGATCAATACGCCGCTGGTGATGGCGATCTCGGAGGACTGGCGCAAGGCCAAGGCGCGCGAATTGCCCCTCGGCCGCTTCGGCGAGCCGGAGGAGGTGGCTTCCGCCGTCGCCTTCATCGCCTCCGACGAGGCCGCTTTGTTCGTCGGCCAGACGCTGGGACCCAATTCGGGAGATGTGATGCTGTGACGAGCGAAGCGAAGAAGCCGACCGTCCTGATCACCGGCGCCGGGATCGGCATCGGCAAGGCCACCGCCTTTGCCTTCGGCAAGGCCGGCTACCACGTCGTCGTGACCGACGTGCTCGCCGCGGAGGGCGAGGCGGTCGCGGCGGGAATCGTCGCCGCCGGCGGCGCGGCGCAGTTCGCGCCGCTCGACGTGCGTTCGACGGAAGAGGCCGATGCGCTGGTCGCCTGCCTCAACGCTCAGTTCGGCGCGCTCGACTGCATCGTCGCCAATGCCGGCATCGCCCACAAGGTGCCGCTGGAGCAACTGACCGACGCCAAGTGGGACGAGACCTTCGAGATCGACCTCAAGGGCATGATTCGCGTGCTGCGGCCGGCGCTTGGCGCCATGAAGGCGCGCAAGGCGGGCGCGATCGTCTGCATCTCCTCGATCATGGGCATCGCCTATGGCTGGGACCAGCATGTGCATTATTCGGCGGCCAAGTCCGGCGTCGTCGGGCTGATCCGCGGGCTCGCGGTCGAGCTCGCGCGAAGCGGCATCCGCGTCAACGGCATTGCGCCCGGTTACATCCGCACCGCGCAACTGCTGTCCGAGCAGCATTCGCTTGGGCCGCAAGGTGCCGCCAAGGCCGGCGAGTTCATTCCGATGGGCCGGATCGGCGAGCCCGAGGAGATCGCCGATGTCGTGCTGTTTCTGGCCTCGCATGCGGCCCGCTACATGACCGGGCAGATCGTGGTGGTCGATGGCGGCCTGCTGGTCGGCCGCTACTGAAAAGTCGTGTGAAGTTGAGGGTGATCGACGTTCAATTGGAGGGAGTGAAGCATGGTGGATAAGCTGGAAGTATCAAGACGCAATCTGTTGAAAGGCACGACGGGCGCGCTGGCGCTCGCGCTCGGCGGCGGCACGCCGTTCCTGTCGTCGCGGGCCGCCTACGCGGCCGCGGGCGACGTCGCCAAGGAGCAGCTTCGCACCATCGGGCTGTCGGTGACGGTGCAGGATCGTATCCTCGCCGACTTCAAGGCGAAGTCCGGCGTCGGCGGCACCTCGGGGACGGCCGCGACATTCCCGGACGCGCAGACCAAGATCCTGTCGGGCTCCAAGGATTTCGACTGCTGGGAGACCATCGGCGAGCGGCTGCCGGCGGTGACGCAGACCAACAGCATCGAGCCGGTTCCTGCCGCCTCGCTGAAGAACTGGGCCAACATCCGCGACACCTTCACCAAGGCGTCGCCGAAATTCGACAAGAAGGCGCAGATCGTCGGCCAGATCTGGGCCGACGACGCCCAGACCAAGCTGTGGATGGTGCCGGCGGTCTATAACTACGATTCCATCGGCTACAATCCGACGGTGTTGAGCGACGAGGAAGCCAACACCTGGACCGCGATCTTCGACAAGAAGTGGAAGGGCAAGTCCGGTCTCAACACCGATCCGCTGATCGCGCTCGGGCAGGCGGTGATGGCGATGAACACGCTCGGCATGTCCAGCGTGAAGAATCCCGGCAATCCCTCCAAGAAGGAGATCGAGGAGGCGATGAAGTTCCTCATCTCCAAGAAGAAGGAAGGCCAGTTCCGCGCGCTGTGGGGCGACTTCGGCGAGCTCGTCAACCTGATGGCATCAGGCGAAATGGTGGTCTGCGACGCCTGGCAGCCGGCGGTGATGGCGGTGAAGGGCCAGGGCAAGCCCGCCAAATATGCCGTGCCGAAGGAAGGCTATCGTGCCTGGTCGATCGGCCCGTCGATGATCACGGGCTCGCCGAACAAGGACGCGGTCTACGCCTATGCCGACTACTGGTTGTCCGGCCCACCCGGCATCACGGTGTCGGAGCAGGGCTACTACTCGCCCTCGACCAATATCAAGAACGTGATGCCGCCGGAGAAATACGCCTTCTGGTACGACGGCAAGCCCTGGGCGGGCAAGAGCGAGAACGGCATCAAGGAAGGCGATCTGCGCGACGGCGGCTCGCTGGAGACCCGTGCGGCCAATGTCGCCTATTGGCACCAATGGCCTGACGAATATGATTTCGTCATCCAGAAGTGGGACGAGTTCCTGAGCGCCTGAGCGCGCTTTTTCAGACCGCGGGGCCGGCGTGATCCGGTCCCGCCATGATCGCTTTAGGCGAGCGACGGGAGCGCGGGAACGGTGGCTTTCGATCTTCAACTGAAGAACGTCGGCAAGATCTACGAC
>NZ_JAFAVV010000176.1 GCF_019242285.1 Bradyrhizobium sp. | reverse complement strand
TGCAGCGTGTTCCACCAGTCGACCGAGAATTTGATGATCGGGAGATTGAGCGCGCCGACCAGCGTCAGCACGGCGGCGGCGCGCGCCGCGCGCGAGGGATCTTCCACCGCGCGCCATAGCGCCATCAGCCCGAGATACATCAAAAACAGGATCAGCACCGAGGTCAGTCGCGCATCCCATTCCCAATAGGTGCCCCACATCGGCCGGCCCCACAGCGAGCCCGTGAGCAGCGCGAGGAAGGTGAAGCTGGCGCCGATGGGCGCTGCAGCTTTCGCCGCGACGTCGGCGAGCGGATGCCGCCACACCAGCGTGCCCAATGAGGCCAGGCTCATCACGCCCCACACGAACATCGACAGCCACGCATTGGGCACGTGGATGAACATGATTTTGACGGTCGCGCCCTGCTGATAATCGTCGGGTGCAAGCGCGGATTGATAGAGACCAATGCCGAGCAAGATGACGGTCGCGGCCGCAAGCCACGGCAGCACCCGCGCGGTCAGCGCGAGGAACCTGGTCGGGTTGGCGAGCTCGATCAGCGGCATGGCACCCTGTTAATGCGGGGGGACGTGGCAGGCAATCAGCATAAAGGGGCTCTGCAAGAGTTGATCGGGGTCAAGCGCGGGATTAGCCGCGCCTTAATCAATCCAGCCCCTGCCGCAGGCTCGCCGCGGCGGCGAGCGGGCCGACCACGAGCCCCATCAGCGACAGCGCGCACAGGATCGAAAACGGCGCCCCGAACGAGGTGGCTCCCGAGATCACCGCCTCTGCGGCGGCGACGCCGAAGATCAGCACGGGGATCGACAATGGCAGCACCAGCACGGCAAGCAGGAGACCGCCGCGGTGCAGCGCCACCGCGAGCGCGGCGCCGATCATGCCGATGAAGGTCAGCGCCGGGGTGCCGGCGAGCAGGGTCAGTGCCACCGCCGCGGTTGTGGTCGCGTCGAGATTGAGCAGCAGGCCCAGCACGGGAGCGGCGATGACCAGCGGCAGGCCGGCGGCGAGCCAGTGCGCCAGCGCCTTTGCGGCGCAGGCGAGCTCCAGCGAGGTGCGGCCCATCACGATCAGGTCGAGGGAGCCGTCCTCGTGGTCGGCCAGGAACAGGCGGTCGAGCGTCAACAGGCTCGCGAGCAGGGCGCCGAGCCAGAGGATCGCCGGCCCGAGCCGCGCCAGCAGCGCAAGGTCCGGGCCGACCGCGAACGGCATCAGCACCACCACCGTGAGGAAGAACAGGACGCCGATCAGCGCCCCGCCGCCGACGCGAAGCGCGATCCGGATGTCGCGGCGAATCAGGGCGGAAAGGGCGGTCATGCCGTGGCCCCCTCGGCTCGGCCGGCATCTGCACTGCGACCTTTCCACGCATGCGGTGCGCTCCCTCCCCCCTCTTGTCCGCCGAAGCCCGCATCCGCCTTCGGGCGAAGGCGGGCTTCGGCGGACAAGAGGGGAGAGGGAATGGAGAGAGTGGAGTGTTGGGCTTGGGAGGTCCATGGCTTCACGTCCCGCTCCCCATCCTGATCCCTCGCCCCTTCGAGCCCAAGCGGCTGTGGGGTGGCGGCGATGATGAGGCCTCTGCGTGATTTGTAGCGTATGCCCCGATCTGACAGCGAGTACGCTGCGCTCCCTCCCCCCTTGCGGGGGAGGGCTGGGGAGGGGGGTAGCCCCGAACTCGATCTATCCGAATCGCTGAGATGCTTGTTCGCCAAAAAGATGGAGCGCGCCGTGCGGCACCCCCCTCCCTGACCCTTCCCCGCAAGGGGGGAGGGAACGGAAAGAGCGGTGAGCGGGGCTTGAGATGTTCGTAGCGTCACATCCCGCCTCCCATCCTGAGCTCGCGGCCCTCGACGCCGAGCGGGCCGTGGGTGGCGGCGATGATCAGGCCGCCGCGGGCGAGATGATCGCGCATCAGGCCGGCGAACAGGGCTTGTCCGGCGGCGTCCAGCGCCGCGGTCGGCTCGTCCAGGAGCCAGAGTGGCCGCCGCACCGCGATCAGCCGCGCCAGCGACAGCCGCCGTCTTTGCCCGGCGGAGAGATACGCGGCCGGCAGATGCGCCGCGTGCTCGATCCCCACGGCGGCAAGGCTGCCGGCGGCATCGACGCATTCGCCGCCGAGAAAATCCCGCCAGAAGGCGAGGTTCTCCGCCACGCTCAAGGCCGGTTTCAACGCGTCGCGATGGCCGAGATAATGCGCCTGCTCGGGCAGCGTCAGCTCGGCCCCGCCGCCTTCCAGAACGATCGATCCGCCGGCGGGTTGCAGCAGGCCCGCGATCAGCCGCAGCAGCGAGGTCTTGCCCGAGCCATTGCGGCCGGTGACCGCGAGCAGCTCGCCTCCGGACACCGCAACATCGAGGCCGGAGAACACCTCCCGGCCGCCGCGTACGCATCTGACCCCGCTGCCCACAAGCCGCATCGTGATGGTCCAAAGCCCTCTGATTCGCCTCTGATCGGCGTTCTAATTTCCTGGGGGTACCGTTGCAGAATTTGTGGGTGACGACGGGCAGCGGCCCGCTTCCCGGTGTGGCGATCTATTTGGAAAGCTTCTATAAGCCGGAACTTGATGCAGCACGCAATCGCCGGCTGCAACCATCAGGCCAGCGCCGCGCTTATGGTGTTAGGATACCCAGCCTCGGGTATAACGGACAATTGGGATTTCCTCACATGACTTCGCTCGACAGCTTCAAGTGCCAGAAGACGCTCAGGGTGGGCGGCAGGACCTATGTCTATTACAGCCTGCCCGCCGCCGAGAAGAACGGTCTGACGGGAATTTCCAAGCTGCCATATTCGATGAAGGTGCTGCTGGAAAATCTGCTGCGCAACGAGGACGGCCGCACGGTCAAGAAGGAGGACATCGAGGCGGTCGCCAAATGGATGAAGTCGCGCAAGCTGGAGCATGAGATCGCCTTCCGCCCCGCGCGCGTCCTGATGCAGGATTTCACCGGCGTGCCGGCGGTGGTCGACCTCGCCGCCATGCGCAACGCGATGCAGAACCTCGGCGGCGATGCCGAGAAGATCAATCCGCTGGTGCCGGTCGACCTCGTCATCGATCATTCCGTGATCGTGAACTTCTTCGGCGACAACAAGGCCTTCGCCAAGAACGTGGTGGAAGAATACAAGCAGAACCAGGAACGCTACGAAT
>NZ_JAFAVV010000002.1 GCF_019242285.1 Bradyrhizobium sp. | reverse complement strand
AAAATATCCGCGACGAGCAAAACCTAGCATTGGGATATCCCCGAAAGAATCCCCGACTGCAACCAACTCATCCTGCGTTGCATTAAGCTCAGAGAGCAGAATGGTCAGCCACGCAACTTTATCATCGGGCCAAAAATCGCTGACTTCGCCTGTGTCTGCCCAGTCGGTTCCAACTGCATAGTCGGCCCCAAGTTCGAGGGCGAGCCACTCGACAGCAAACTTCCATGTGATAGAGACTAATGCGGTTTTTATCCCCAATAGGCGTAGACGAGCAAAAGCCGCCTTCGCACCGGGAGCCAGTCGTACATCCTTCACATATTCGAGGATCGCTTCCCTGCCGTGCGGCAGATACCATGTCAACATTTGGCGGCGCGCAGCTGCAACCTCCTCCAAGGTCGTTGCTTGTTCGATTACGGTCATTTCCTCGCTTTTACCGAGGTGCCTGCCAATACATTCACAGACGGTTTCGCCTCGAAGCAAGGTCCCATCAACGTCAAATGCAACCAGACCCGGAAACGAGTGCATGATTCTGCCTACTTCGGCGCGTTCGACGTTCGTTAACGCCGCACCACGGCCGGCATCCAGTTGGCTGCGCGGCGGGCGATTCGGGCTCCGAGCGTCTCACTCTGGAACTCGTGCATCGTTACTGGCGCTATGAAACGAGACCGGTCTTCAAGACAATTCACGTTTACCACCCCGCAGGGCGTAGTTTCCAAGTCCGAAATCGCCGCGATGAAGACGCCACAGCGGCGACATATCAGAAAATCGGCGGTGCGGGTACCAAAGCGATAAAGCTCAACGAGCGACCAGTTGTCGGCCGAGACTTCGAGCAATCCCGACGGGTCGGAAATCATGCCGGGATTGTGGCTACGACAGAACGAGCAAGTGCAAGTTCGCACTGGATTGTTCTCGGGCGGCTTCGACAGTCGTAGGAGCACGTGGATGTTGCCGCAATGGCATCCGCCTGAGTGGTCCATCATAGCCTCCTTGTCGCAATGGCGAGATCACCCCACTGCGAGACTGGCAAATCCGAAGATTCCACCGTCGCGGCGGTTTCGGCGGCGGGGACGCCCGCCGCCGCAAATCAAGCCAGGAACTTCAGTCCGCCCGTGATCTTCTCCGTAGTTTTGCGGTCGGCGTGCAGGCCGATTCCGACGAGATCGAGGCCAGCGGTTGCAGTCGCGGCGACGCTTGCCCTGTTGTCGACATCGTTGGCGGTCTTAAAGAGGGGCGCTGTATAGATCGCGAACCGCATTCCCCGGCTGACAGCGCGGCCATGGGTTCGGGTCAGCTCGGTGCTCGTCGCTCCGTAGATGAAGATCGGCTCGCGGATCATCGCCGTGTAGAGCCGGTTGTCGCCGTCGCGATAGGGCTCGCCGACGATCTCGGGATAGGCACAGGCGAGGCCGCCCGAAAGGAACGCTGCGACATTCGCAATCTGCCAGGGCAGCAAATCCGAGCGGATGACGAGCGCGGTCTTGGTGCTGTAAATCATGCGGCCCATCCTGGGCGTCGCCGCGGGAGCCGTCTTGAACGTTCGTGCAGAAAAGCGATGGTTGAAGTTGCCCCGCCGGACTTCCTGATCGTCGATCCGCCCACGACCGGGTTGCAACGGCTCCGCGCTCGTTTTTCCGGCCACGCCTACGACCGGCATCGGCACGAGACCTATGCAGTCGGCGTCACCGAAGCGGGGCTCCAATGCTTCCACTATCGCGGTGCCGCGCGGACGAGCATGCCCGGGCGGATTGTCGTCCTCTATCCGGACGAGGTGCACGATGGCCATGCCGGCGCGCCCACCGGGTTCGTGTACAGCATGCTTTATGTCGACCCGTCACTGATCGCCGCCGCGGTCGATGGCCGGGCGCTTCCTTTCTGCGGGGAGCCGGTCCTTGACGACCTTGCGCTGCGCCACGTCCTCGCCGAAGCGTTTATCGAGTTCCCGCGGCCGATCGAAGATCTCGCGCTGCCCGCCCTCGTCACCGCGCTCGCGGACGCGCTCGCGCGCCATGCCGGTGCGCTCCGCTCGACAACACGCGTCTCTGGGAAAGCTATCGTTACCGCCCGCGAGCTGCTCGACACCGCTGCCGAGACAGTCAGCGCCGCGACGCTGGAAACGGAAACCGGGGTGGACCGATACGCACTCGCCCGCGCGTTCCGCGCTTCGATCGGCACGTCGCCCCATCGGTATCTAATCGGCCGGCGCCTCGATCGGGCGAAGGTGCAGATCGCCGCCGGCATCTCCCTCGCCGACGCCGCCTACGCAGCTGGCTTCGCTGACCAAAGCCACATGACCCGGCATTTCAAGTCGCGCTTCGGTCTTACCCCAGGCCGTTACGCCGCGCTTTTGCGCAACGGAGATCGCGGTACCCCGACTCCCAGGAATGGAAGGCGAAGGGTATAGGGCTTCGGGATCGGCTCACTTCGCCGAAGATCATTGGCAAACTTTCGGCGCTTCCTTCGGCGCGCGTGCACGGTCACCGAAGGCAGCAATCCACCAAATCCGGCGGTTCGAGAGAGCGTTAACGAATGACCGCAACGGGGCAATGCACTAAATCGCTGCCGCGATAGCCGCTGCGCGGGGGTGCACGTTGGCGGGGTCGGTGGCGAGTTGAGAGCGCGCTTATAGCAGGGTGGGGAGCGCCGTCCTGAGGAAGATGAGGTGTTGGCAAACCTCACTCAGGAGAAGCTCCCGATGAGCACTGATACCACCGTCAGCCCGCTGCGCCAGCGTATGATCGAGGATATGGCCGCCCGCAAGCTGGGGCGCCACGCGCAGAGAAGCCACATCCACAGCTGCAGGCGCTTCGCCGCGTTCCTGGGGCGCTCGCCCGACACGGCGACAGCTGACGACGTCCGCCGCTTCCAGCTGCACCTGGTCGAGAGCGGGCTGAGCATCTGCAATCGCAACCGGATCATG
>NZ_JAFAVV010000017.1 GCF_019242285.1 Bradyrhizobium sp. | reverse complement strand
ATCCGCCTCACTCGAGAAACTAGCCCACCAACTCCGAACCACTAGTGCATGAGCTGTCAGGGTCAGAGGCCCAGCCATTTAAGAAGTCATCTCTCAAGCGTCATGAGCATATCATCTACAACCGCAACGATCACATCCGTCGGCTCGCCGCCAGAATCCTTGAGGTCTAACATTTCAATCAACTGATCCGTTGTAAGACTTATAATTAGCTTGCCGTGTTCTCTTAAGGCGCCTTTTGCCGCAGCAATAGCGTTCTCGTCTGGCCCCATTGGAGATACGATGATCGCAGTTCCTCTGAGCGCAGTCTTATAAAGATACTTCTCTGTAGTATAGATTTGTCCTTGGCCGATCTTATCGGTGTAGTTCTTGAACTCGAAGATCACATAGCGGGAATGGAATTGAGTAATGATCGTGTTCCAGAAGTCGTGGTCGGAACTTATTCTTGCGATCAAATCGTAGATTGACATTCGTGTTTCGCTGCCGTGCTGTGAGAGCCATGTCGCAAAATGGTCCGACAGCGCATACGTCAGAGCTTCAGTGGCAGCGTTCTCGTAAGCCTTCCCATCGCCGGGTGGTACATTTCGGAGGCTCTCCTCAAGTTCTTTAGCCTTCAACGTCTGAGTTGGAATGGGCCGTTCCTGCATTGCAGGTTGATCTAAGTCGAAGTTTGGGTCGACGTTTGTTGGAATGATCCTCGCGGGATTGGAAAACGGCTGAGAGCGCCTTAGGAATTCGTCTAACCGTTGATAGAGCTCCGCATCGCGTACCGCAAGGAACGTGAGGGCGTTGACGTCGTAAACGAGAAGTCCCGGGTGCGCGCTCTTGATTGCGTCCGTCTCGGTCACGCTCAAGCTTGCACTCACGGCCAGAATTGCATGTTGCGCCCGAAATACGTGCTTCGTTGCAATGAGCTGATGGGCGGCTCGAACAAGTGCAGACAGCCCCATTGTTCTGGAACTGTAGCTTTTCACTTCAACCACGGCACGCTTGCCTTGCGTTGAGGCCACAAGCAGGTCAGCCTCTAAGCCCGCAATTTGTATATTGGTCTCGACATCGAACCCATGTAGTCGAAAGATTTCGGCTACGATTTCTTCAAGCTCTCTAAAGAACGGTCTTGGAGCCACAACTCTCCCCCAAATGCGTGTATCAGCAGCAGTCGCTCGTTATCTAAGCTAGCGCCAAAACGCAGCGGCCTGCTCCAATTTTACGTTGGAGCAGGCCGGACCCGTAGTCTTAGAACCACGGTATAGTAAGGACGATGCGGATTTCGATTTGCATCATGCTGACCTCCCTAAGTTGAGGGCTTGGCCAAGCGGGTGGAAGTTTCAGCAGCGCGCACTGCGGATGTTTGCGTACGTCGCAAACTCACGGCCCAGGTTTTCTTTTCGACCCTCTGTAGCCTTACGGGCGGGTCTACCGCACGGGGGATAATGGCGCCCGTTCGCCAGCGTTCATCACGCGGTGATTCCTATTAGGTCAGATTCCGGCCGATTGAAGGCGATGATAGATCATCCGTAGTTGTGCGGCTGGCAAACCAAAAACTCACAAAATTTGCTGGGAGCACTACTGCGCGCATCCGGGCTGTCGAATTTTTGGCCCCCCATCCCCAAGGCAAATATCTGCTGAAGTGCAGAGGTCGGCGACGGCGGCGCGAGAAAGGTCAACGCGGTGCCATGCACACGAGGCCGCAGCCCGGGTCACTGACGTTGCGGGGGATGTGCTGAACGAAACTCGTGACTTTCGCTCAATCTCGTTGAGGTTGATTCGCCAATGAGTTACATTGTGCGTAAGTCTTGCACGAAAGTGGAGCGCAGTGATGACGGTCTACGGTATGCGCGGGTGGCACTGAGGGCCAGACGCTGGCGGGGGCAAGAGGCGCAGCTGGCCGAGGCGGGCGCGGTGAAGGTGTTTGCGGAGAAGATCGGCGCCATCTGCAGCACTGCGTTGACCGGCCGCGTCTTGCGATTTCGCGTGACCAATCGGCAGCGGTGGCTAGTATGGCGACCTCGATGGAGCGGAGACTATCAGGAGGCTGTCAAATGACGATTGAACGCGCTGTGCTCGCCGGGGGCTGCTTCTGGGGCATGCAGGATCTGATCCGCAAGCAGCCGGGCGTGGTCTCCACCCGCGTCGGCTACACGGGCGGAAACGTGAAGAATGCCACCTATCGCAATCACGAAGGCCATGCTGAAGCGATCGAGATCATGTTTGATCCGGCAAGGATCAGTTACCGGACCTTGCTGGAGTTCTTCTTCCAGATTCATGATCCGACCACGCTCGATCGTCAGGGCAATGATTTGGGAACCAGCTACCGCTCGGCCATCTTCTATACGACGGACGAGCAGCGGAAGGTCGCCGAGGATACGATCGCGGATGTCGAGGCTTCGCATCTATGGCCCGGCAAGGTGGTCACCGAGGTCACCCGCGCCGGGGATTTCTGGGAAGCCGAGCCCGAGCATCAGGACTATCTCGAGCGCTACCCGGAAGGGTACACCTGCCACTTCGTGCGCCCTGACTGGAAACTGCCGAAGCGGGCAACGGTCGAGACTTGATCGCGGCGGCGCGGCCACCGGTTGAAAGGCATGCCGACCCGCAGACGGCTCGGCGAGCCTGATGCGGTGGCGGCTTCAGTAAGGCGGTGCTCTGCGTTGGCGCTGGGCCTTGGCCGCTTCCACCCACCACATCAGGTCGTCGGCGAAACGTTTGAAGGCTTGCTCGAGCGCTTTGCCGCCTTCCCCGATCGGCGCGCCATCCTCCGACAGCGAGTGTGCGATCGGGCCGACCGCGACCGTGCTCGATACCACGACCATGCCCATTTCCGAGAGCGTGCCGTGCCAGGCGCTTGCGGACCGTGCGCCGGACAGGCGTCCCGCCGAGTAGCTCGCGATCGCCGCGGGCCGCCAGAACCATTCCTCGAGGAAATGATCGGTGAGATTCTTCAAGCCGGGCTGAACACCCCAATTGTACTCCCCCGTGATGAAGACGAAACCGTCGGCGTCACGGATTTGACCTGCCAGTTTTTCGAGCGCCGCGGGCGCTTCGTTCGCAGGATACTCCTTGTACATGCGGTCGAGCATGGGCAGGCCCACGGCCTTCGCATCGATCAGCTCGACGCCGTCGCCGCGCCGGCGCAGCCGGTCCAGCGCAAACTGCGCAAGCCTGATCCCCATGCGGTCAGAACGGTACGAGCCATAGAGAACCAGAATTCGATTGGTCATGGACAAATCCGCCGCGCCGGTGGGGCGCCGTCGAACGATCGAAATGCGACCCAGGAGCAGCCCAGGCTAACATGACGCTGAGCCTTCAGGAACACGCGACTGACGCACCAACGTACCCGAGACATCGGTCACGATCTCGCGCCGACGGCCTGCCTTCATCGTCCGTCCGCAGGTGTTGCCGGTTTGCTACGTCAAATCCGCCTCATCGAAGGGCCGCATTGCCGCCTGCGCGTCCTCTCAATTGCGCCCGAAACGCCGACGATTGGCTCTCTCTCGATCACGGCAATGACGCCGTGGAGGGGGAAGCCCATGAAGTTCCTGGCTCTGGTGGTTGTCTTGGGCCTGCTCGTCGCCGGCTCCGCGGCCTTCGTGGTCGGCCATCCGCACGCGATCACGGCCTGCGCTACCGGCTGCGACTGAGATGAGTGCAAGGCGACTGGATCGGTCGACGTAAGGCGGATCAGCGAAGCGTAATCCGCCGCTCCGTCGGACGCCAACGCCGCTCCCTGAAGGAGACCCGCCGGCTGAATTCCCAGCCCGTCTCCGGCGGGAGGATTCCGATTCCGCCCATGCCAAGATGGCGGACTACGCTTCGCTGATCCTGCTGGTCATAGTTCGTGTCGAGCGCGATTTCTCCGCTGGTCATCCCGGGGCATTCGCGAAGTGAATGAGCCCGGAATCCATAACCACAAGCGGCAATTTCGGGCGAGATCGTCGTTGCGTGCATTTCGATCCACCATCAAGATTCGTGGTCATGGATTCCGAGCTCGCGCGGAGCCTGTCATCGGGCCGCGCTTTGCGCGGACCCGGTGGCGCGCCCGGAATGACGGGCAGTGAGAGCGCGACGACACTCTCATGACCCACAGTAGGCCTGATCCGCCCTGTACCCTATGTTGCGCCCGGGCATGCTTCTGCATCGCAGGTGCCAGCCAACGCGAGGGCCTAGGCGACGAGGCGCAGGCCGCCATCACAGACGATGACGTGGCCAGTCATGAAGCCGTTGGAGATGAGGAAGGCGACCGCCTGCGCGATATCGTCGGGCTTTCCGACCCGACCGACTGGTGTCTTGCTCGCATAGTCGGCGAAGACCGCTTGCCTCTGCTCGGGCGGCAGGAAATCCCGCCAAGGCGTCTCCACGACCCCCGGTGACACGCCGTTCACCCGCAAAGGCCGCAGCTGCCCGTCGCGCCAACCCGTCGCAGTCAGCGCCTTCCGAATTTCAGAATTTTCCTTGACGCCGACCCCAAATCAGAGGCATAATGCGCGCCATCCCGCCTCGTGCAGAGGGGCGATCCGCGGTCGTCACGGGCGTGGAGGCGGGGAGCGGTGGCCGCGGGAGGTCGCAGCATTCCTTCGGGGGTGCGGACGAACGATTTTTCGCGGGCGGCCAAGCCGTGTGGTCCTGATCCCCCGACGCTGGGATCAAGCCTGTGTCGACGCTTCCGCGTCGCGCGGGTGATGGTGGCAAGAAAGCCCGGTCGCCAGGGAGAGCACGGAGCAGCCGGCAGATCCATCGCGCAGGGAAGGCCGGGTCAACTCGGCTGAGCCTGTGGTTCCTGCCCCGTGCGTTTCTGTTGCACGGGGGCCATGGGTGCCAGCCGGCACCCGGTCTTCCCTGCGCCCTCTCACTGCTTGGAGGGTTCTCGCCGAACAAAGCTCGGGCGCCGTCGCGCCGCGAGAATGCAATGTCATGCCCTTCTGCCGCCGTTCGACATCCAGATCAGTGAACGCGCTCCGCGCCGGCCGCCCAAGCGAAGAACGGCGCGCACGCCTCGCCTGCGGCGGGCTTTCTCTTGGGCCTGACAAATCCGAAAGCCTATCTGGCGTTCGCATCCCTGTTTGCGTCATACACTTTGATCAAAGGAAGCGCGCCGCAGGATTCATTCGCCAAATGGCTCTTACTGGTGGCGGTGATGGTCGTGGTGGACATCGTCTGGCTCACCATCGGGGGCTTGCTGCGAGGATTGGCGCTGTCGCCCAACGGCGAACGCGCGCTCAATGTCGCCCTCGGATCGATGGTGCTGATCGCTGCCGGACTGGCATTCGCTTAGCCATCCGCCATCAGCCGGATTCTCGCGTGACAATCGGCGGTTCGGATGCGTACAGATCGTTCGTCGGACTGGTAGATGCTGTCGA
>NZ_JAFAVV010000940.1 GCF_019242285.1 Bradyrhizobium sp. | reverse complement strand
AGCAGCGTTCCGGAATCGCCGAGCTTCGACCGCGCCGCGGCGCAGGCCAGCGGCGGCACGCTGGATGTGCTGCGCGCGCATTGGCGCCTTGCGATTTATGCGATCATCCTGATGACGGCCTTCAATTTCTTCAGCCACGGCACGCAGGACATCTATCCGACGTTCCTGCAGGTGCAGCACAAGCTCGAGCCCCACACCGTCAGCCTGATCGCGGTCGTCTACAACATCGGCGCCATCTGCGGCGGCATCCTGTTCGGCTCCCTGTCCGAAGTTTTCGGACGGCGCCGCTGCATCGTCATTGCCTCGCTCCTCTCGATCGTGGTCATCCCGTTATGGGCGTTCTCCGAGAGCGTCGTCCTGCTCGCGGTCGGCGCGTTCTTCATGCAATTCATGGTGCAGGGCGCCTGGGGCGTCGTCCCGGTCCATCTCAACGAGCTGTCGCCGGGCAGCGCGCGCGGCACATTCCCCGGCGTGGTCTACCAGCTCGGCAACCTCTTGGCCTCGGTGAATGCGACGCTGCAGGCCGCCATCGCCGCGCATCTCGGCGGCAATTACAGCATAGCCCTTGCCGCGGTCGCGGGAACGGTGGCGGTCGTCATTGCGGTGCTGACGATGCTCGGGGAAGAGGCGAAGGGCGTTGATTTCGCGACGGTCAAGGTCCCGCCACGCGACGTCAGCGAGCCCGCTTCGCTGCGGGCCTGAGGTCCCGCTCCCAGCCGAACACGGACCGTCCGCCGAGCTCGGGCGAGGCTTCGCGCTCGGAGGCGATGAAGGAATCGACCGACGGCCCGTGCACGGCGCCCTCGAGCCGGCGCGCCTGGTCGTCGAGCCGCTTCAATGCCTGCATCTCCTCGTCGCGGCCGAGCTTCGCGCCCTCTACCGCCGATTTCAGCACGCGGATGGTCTCGTCATAGACCTTGATCGGCACCGGAAAGGGATGCCGGTCCTTGCCACCATGGGCGAGCGAGAACCGCGCCGGATCCTGGAAACGATAGGGCGCACCGTGCACGATCTCCGCCACCATCGCGAGCGAGCGCACGGTGCGGGCGCCCACGCCGGGCGTCAGCAGGAGCGCCGGAAAATCGACCGGCCCGCGCTCGGCCGCGGCTGCCAGCGTGCCGTGCAGGCGACGGGCGAACACGTCCTTCGGCCGCACGTCGTGATGCGCGGGCATGATGAGATGCGGCAACATGGCCTGCGCCGGCGCCTCGCCGTTCAACGCCGCGAGCTCGGCAACGATGCGGTCCGGACCGAGCTCGTCCAGCAGGTCGAGCTGTGCCGTGCGCGACGCGCCCGCCCGATGATCGGCGAGGTTGACGATCTCGCCTTGAACGGGGCCGTCGATGGCGCTGTGCGGCGCGTCGACGAAGTCGCGCGCGGTTTCCGAATGCCAGTGATAGCGCCGCGCCTGCCGCTGGTCCCCGTTCATGCCCTGCTGCACCACCGTCCATTTGCCGTCGTCGGCGACGAAGAAACCGTGCAGATAGAGGTCGAATCCGTCCTGCACCGCTGCGCTGTCGACCTTCGCGACCAGCCGGCTGGCGCGTGTCAGCTTTTCGGCGTCGAAGCCGATGCGTTCGCCCAGCGCCATCAGCTCATCCGGCGTCCTGCGCGAATGCTGGCCGCGACCCCCGCAGACATGGATGCCGAGCTCGTCCTGCAACGGCCCAAGGCCGCGCTTCAAGGCGCCGATCACGCTCGTGGTGATGCCGGAAGAGTGCCAGTCCATGCCCATCACACAGCCGAACGACTGGAACCAGAACGGATGCGCGAGCCGCGCGAGGTAATCGTCGCGGCCGTAATGGTGCACGATCGCCTGGGTGATGATCGCGCCAAGCTCGGCCATGCGGGTACCGAGCCAATGCGGAACGCGTCCGCCATGGAGAGGAAGGTCGGCGCTGCCGGTACGTCTTGCCATGGTGCATCTATAGCCGAATCGACGGGCCGTGTCGCGCCACTACGCCGGTGCGTAGGGTGGGCTAACTAAGCGGCCACGTGCACCGAAGCGTGCCACGCAAAGGCAGGAGCGTGCCCACCATTCAAGACGAGACTGTCGAGAGAATGGTGGGCACGGCGCTCCGCGCGATGCGAAGCATCGTCGCGTACGCGCCTTAGTCGTACTAAGTCACCTGTGTGGTGCTCTCGTTGAAATTCTTGAGCTTTTTGGAACGACCATATTTGCACAAAGACGAGTCGATTCAATGGCTTGAGTCTTCTTGTGACTCAGTACGATTAGCCCACCCTACGATCACTTCTGCTACTCCGCCGCCTGCGAGAAGCTCGGCTTCTCCTTGTCCTTTTCTTCCTCGAACGGCTTGATCTGGCGCGGCTGACCCATCAGCACGGGCTGGAACAGCAC